>JACQYX010000127.1 GCA_016207985.1 Ignavibacteriales bacterium
ACATTGATGACGGGCGAGCAGTTAGCCGGATCGTACGAGATGGAGTGGAACGGAACAGATTCACATAATCAGGTTGTTCCGACAGGTATCTACTTCATCCGAATGAATGCCGATAACTTCTCCGCAGTCCAAAAGATTATGGTGATGAAGTAATGTATAATTGAAACACATCTCAAAACCCAAGCTGGTTCCCCGGCTTGGGTTTTTTATTCCCACCAGAGGCGGGCGAGGATCTGTTACTCCACCCCTTGTCGCTGGGTAGTGCATTTGCATCGGATAAATATTTTAGATAGTTTATTTAATATAGACAATGCAAATTGGTAAGATCAACATACCGAACGCAATTCTACTCGCTCCTATGGAAGATGTAACAGACATCGCATTTCGCCTTATCTGTAAACGTCTCGGTGCGGATTTAGTATATACTGAATTCATCAATTCAGAAGGACTAATCCGCAATTCTGAAAAAACTAAACAGAAAATGTTGTTTCTCCCAAGCGAGCGACCCCTTGGAATTCAGATCTATGGCAACTCAGATTCTTCGATGGAGCGTGCAGCACAAATGGCTGAAGAACTCCAACCTGATCTTATCGATATCAACGCCGGCTGCTGGGTACGGAAAGTTATTAGACATGGAGCAGGTGCAGGATTGTTACAAGACCTCAAGAAAATGGAGCGTATGATTTCGAGTGTTGTGAAAGCTGTTAAACTGCCGGTCACGGTAAAAACACGATTAGGGTGGGATGAACGATCAAAGAAAATTGTTGAAGTTGCAAGAATAGTTGAAGATGCAGGTGCACAAGCTCTAACGATTCACTGCCGTACGCGATCACAAGGACAAAAGGGCAAACCGGATTATAGTCTTATCCCTGATGTTAAAAAAGCAGTAAAGATACCTATCATCGTCAATGGCGGCATAACTTCGGCAATTATCGCAGAAGAAGTATTTGCTACAACAGGTTGAGATGGGATAATGGTCGCAAGAGGTGCAATCGACAATCCATATATATTCGGTGAGATTAAACAATATTTATCAGTGGGTGAATTACTTCCACAACCCTCAATCGAAGATCGTATCAAATTGTTAGTCGAGCATCTTAATCTTGCCGTACAATTTAAAGGCGAGCGTAAAGCATGTTTCGAGATTCGCAAACATTACAGTGGATATCTTCGGAATTTCCCTGGTGTATCAAAATTGAGGATAGATCTGATGCAATTCACTGAATCGCAATCCATAATAAACCGACTCAACGATCATTTGATTTCTATTCATCTGGAGTGAAGGAACTCGAAAATATTTAGAATACTTCTTATTATAATCCGATAAGATTAAAACATACGACATGGATAAAAAAGATATCTCTCAAATACTTGAGGAAATCGGTACTCTTCTTGAACTTAAGGGTGAGAATCCATTCAAATGTCGTGCTTACCACAATGCCTCACGCATAATTGGTTCATTGACACATGATATCCATGAACTAATCGTCTCCGGTGAACTCCAAAAAATAAAAGGAATCGGCTCCGGGCTGGCAGAAAAAATCACAGAGCTGGTGAATACCGGTAAGTTGAAATATTATGATGAATTAAAAAAGTCTCTGCCTGGCGGTTTATTTTCAATGCTTCGAGTACAAGGACTCGGTCCGAAAAAGGTAAAATTACTCTACGAAAAACTGGATATCAAAAATCTCGATCAACTTAAAACCGCGGCTGAGGAACACAAACTTACTAAGCTTGACGGCTTCGGTGAAAAGACGGAAGAAAATATTCTCAAAGGTATTGCCTTGCTCGAAAAGCACATCGATAAACATCTTTATTCAACAGCAAAAGAAGCTGCAGATCGGATTGTGGAAATTCTACGAAAACAAAAAGGCATTATCAGATGTGAAGTTGCCGGCAGCTTACGCCGCCGCAAAGAAATCATCGGGGATATCGATATTCTCGTTAGCACCAAGCCATCTGCAGCTAAACAGATAATGGGATTATTTACGTCACATCAAGACGTGGAGAAAATCATCTCGAAAGGCGAGACAAAATCAAGTGTACTCTTGAAATCGGGTATTAACTCCGATTTACGTGTCGTCAACGATGATGAGTTCGCATTTGCACTCGCTTATTTCACAGGTAGCAAAGAGCATAACATTGAAATGCGCTCGCGGGCTAAAAAGTTTGGGTGGAGTTTAAACGAATACGGCTTTTCTAATCTCAACAGCGAACAAAAACGCGGTCAAGCAAAACAATTAATCCCTTGTAAAACAGAGGATGATATTTACAAAGCATTAAAACTCATGTATATCCCCCCAGAATTACGTGAGAACGATGGAGAAATTGAAGCTGCGAGTAGCGGTAAACTTCCGAAACTGGTTGATGTTAAAGATATCCGGGGAACATTCCACTGCCACAGTACATACAGTGATGGCTCGAATACGCTTCGAGAATTAGCAGAGGCAGCACAAACGCACGGATGGGAGTATTTGGGAATAGCAGATCACAGCAAAGCTGCCGCATATGCCGGCGGATTGAGCGAAGAAAAAGTGAAACTTCAGCTCATCGAAATCGATAAACTGAATAACGGTTTCAAGAACTTTCGATTATTGAAAGGAACGGAAGTCGACATATTACCTGATGGTGAGTTAGATTGGAATAATGTCCAAAGGACTCCTTTCGGAGGAATATTGGAAAGATTTGATTACGTTATTGCCGCAATCCACAGCAAGTTTAAGATGACCGAAGCCGAAGCTACTAAACGAACCATAAAAGCGTTAAAAAATAAATATGTAACAATGCTTGCACATCCAACGGGTCGACTCTTGTTAGAACGTGACGGTTATCCAATCAATATGAGAGAGGTAATAGATGCGGCATCGGATTACGGAAAAATCATCGAGATAAACGCTCATCCCCAACGACTTGATCTTGATTGGCGTTTTTGTAAATATGCGAAAGAAAAAGGAGTGAAAGTCTCCATAAATCCCGATGCACATAACATCGATGGATTGAGAGACGTTGAATTCGGATTTGGAATTGCACGTAAGGGTTGGCTTGAAAAGTCGGATATATTAAACACACTAACATTGAACTCGTTACAAAAATATTTGAATATTAAATAGAAGGGATTCAGTATGCGAAATTTATTTTGGGGGATCGTCTTTATTACGTTTGGTGTCCTTTTCCTTCTTGATAATTTGGGCTATGCCGATATCAGCGAGATCATTCACGATTATTGGCCCCTTATTCTAATTATCTGGGGATTCAGCATCCTGACAAGAAGCAAATCACGTCATCGACCCCCGCAAGTTGAAATAACTCAACAATCTGCATCTGATGTGCTCCATCAATCCAACATCTTCGGCGACCTTTTCACAAAGATAATATCGCAAAACTTCAAAGGAGGCTCTATCAACACAGTCTTCGGAGACTGCGAAATTGATTTATCTGGTTCATCATTTGCTGAAGGTGAGCATGAGCTAAAAATTCATGGTGTGTTCGGTGATTCATTCATTATCTTACCGAAAGACGCTCCGGTTTCGATAACGGCAAGTTCAGTATTCGGAGATTTAGCAATTTATGGGCAACAAAAAAGTGGTTTCTCGGCTGATATACAATATAAAACTCCTTCTTATTCAACAACCGATAGAAGAATGAAAATAATCATCACGAAGGTTTTCGGTGATATTAGAGTTGAATAACATGAAATACGAAAAAGAAAAATTAGAAGAGAAAAAAGAACGAGCTTATACTATTTTAACTCGTCTCAAGAAAATATATCCAACCGCATCCACTGCACTTCACCATACTTCAGCACTTGAACTCCTTGTAGCAACAATCCTCTCAGCTCAATGTACAGATGAGAGAGTTAATCTAGTTACTAAAGCTTTATTCAGCAAGTACCATACTACAAACGAATTCGCAGATGCAAATCGAGCTGAGCTTGAACGAATAATAAAATCCACAGGTTTTTATCGAGCGAAAGCAAACAGCATTATCAATTGCTGTAAAATGCTTGTAGAAAAACATGGAGGAGTGGTTCCGGATACTATGGAAGATCTTGTCAAGTTACCGGGAGTTGGAAGAAAAACCGCAAACGTTATTTTAGGGAATTTCTACGGTAAAACGGAAGGTATCGTAGTAGACACACATGTGAAAAGGTTATCGGAACTATTGGAATTAACAAAGCAAACCGAGCCAGAAAAGATAGAAGTCGATCTGATGCAAATTATCCCAAAGAAAAATTGGATCGCTGCGGGGAATATACTTATTTTACATGGACGTAATATTTGTACGGCACGGAATCCGAGATGCAAAGAATGCAAGGTGAATGATCTATGCCCCTCTGCAAAGGATTGAGTTTCACCTCCAATCTACAACGCTCCATGTTTCACCATCCGTTTCCATCACCACGGCACCAGACTCATCCGTCCTGAAAAGCTCACAACCAACATCCTTTATTCTTTGAATTACTTCGCCCGATGGATGGTTAAATTTATTTTTGGCTCCGACTGAAATCACTGCTTTCTCTGGTTTAATTAATTGAAGATACGTTTCCGAAGTGCCACTACTGCTTCCGTGATGAGCCACTTTAAGCACATCGCTTCGGATAAAATTACCAAACCTCTTAATTATAAATGTTTCTGCCTCATCTTCAGCATCACCAGTAAGTAGTAAGGATGTTTTTCCATACACCAACTTCAATACAATCGATTGGTTATTTACGTTATACGACTTGTTCACATAATCGGTAAGTAAAGTTTTTGGTGGATTCAATATATACAATCGATAATGATTCGATTGATCAATTAATGATTGAGCATATGAATGTAATCGAGGAAGTCCAATGGAGTCGATAATGTGATGATAATCCTGACATAGTGCCGACCTACACTCGAATTTCGTGTCTATCACTTGATCGATTTTAAGCTGCCGCATTATGGTAGGAACTCCTCCGAGATGATCTGCGTCGGGATGACTGATAAGCAACGAATTAATTCTATCGACATGTTTATATTTTAAAAATGGGATGATAAATCTTGCTCCTGCATCCGATGCAAATGTTTTCGGTCCACCATCTACCAACATTGTTTTGCCGTCATTTTTCATTATTTCACTCTTTCCAACATTGACCACTACACCGATGACGGCATAGAACATCAATGTAGCAAAGAATGAGAACCGAGCATCAATATATGCAAATGGAAGATTGCCAAAGAAAGCGACAAGTTTTAGCAATAACCAAGTAACAAATGATGTCACTTCTGCATAAATTGAAGCCAACCATGAAGAAATATATGAGATTGCAACCATCAACATACCGAGCGCTAAAATTAAATTTGACAATGGAACGATCACCAAATTAGCTACAAAACTAATCAGCGATATCTTCCCAAAATAAAGAGATGTAAATGGCAATGTTCCAATACCGGCAGCTATCGAAACCGAAAACAATGCAAAAATGAGAACGACAATTTTATTATCACGAAATTTTTCAGAAATAAGTTCCCTAACTTTGTTGATTTTGGGATAGAGATAAACGATTGAAAAAACTGCCGTAAACGAGAGTTGAAATCCGGGCTGAAGGAACTGTTTCGCATCGATCAAGAGAAGAATAATGGCAGAAAATGCAAGTGCATTGTAGATATCATTTTTTCTTTCTAAAAGTTTCCCTCCAAGAAAAACAATCGCCATAATGACCGATCTCGTTACTGATGGAGCGCTCCCAGTCAGAAATATATAATAAACCAGAAGTAAACATGTTATTATGATTCTCAACTTCTCAGGGATTCTCAGTACCTGAAGAATGACTAATAGAATGAACGTAACAATTGCAACGTGCAGTCCCGAGACAGCGAGTATATGCATCACTCCCGAATTGATGAACGCGGTTTTAATCTCAACAGGTATCTCGCTTCGCTCACCTATGACTAAACCCTTCAGGAATTTCGCTTCTTCACCACCAATATAGCGATCAATATTTTCCGCAACAGAGCGGCGCACGGGATATACAAGTGAGGATAAAATATTCTGTTTCGTGCTCGATAAAATATTAGTACTATCCATTTTGTTGGGATAGTAACGCGCATATATGTTATTGAGATTTAGATAATTCTTGAGATCGAATTCACCTGGATTTCGAGCAGTCCGGATAGTAGCTAATTCTCCTTCCAGTAAAATTCTTCTCCCATACGTTAAATACTTAAGGATAGAACTGTCGATCTTGTTTTTTAAAATAGATACGAGAACACCTCCGCTGACCCGACAGCATTTACCGTTATAATTGATTGACTCAGCTTCGACGGCAAATCTTACTGATTGATCGGATATTCGAGGAAGATCAGTAACACTTGCCTTTAGAAAGATGGTTTTTCCAGGCATAATATAATTTGAAACACTATCGTCCGAAAAATATTTCGAATCATAAGTTATTTTCAGTACGCCAAACAACATAAGAATCATGAATACAACCGCAGCCAATAAATACCTTAGTTTTTCGGTAAGGCTAAAGATTATAAAAAGGCAGATGAATAAGACAAGTGATAGAAATGTGGGATATATGGGTATCTGAAATTTCCATCCCAATATGATACCGAGGATAAAAGGGAAAACAAACTTCATCGCTGGACGATTTGTAAACAACGTTAAAGCTCCCTAATTCATTCCATTAGTTTAATGATAGCCGGTGTAATTTCCGTTATTTTCTTTACATTCGATGTCAATCGACGATGATGTTTACCGTATGCAATCAATGGAACCGGATTCCTTGTATGACTTTTGATTGAAAGGTCTTCGATATTTCCATGATCGCTTGTGATAATTAATAGCATTGATTTCATATCGAACCATTCGATGATGCCGCCGATAAGGGTATCTAATATTTCGAGTACTTCGACAGCTTCTTTCATCGACTGACTATGCCCCGCATGATCGGTATAAAAATATTCATAAATCACAAAATCATACTTCTCAGTTAATCGTACCAACCTTTTACCAGCATTTTGTGGTGTTATTATAGGGATGTGAGGATAACCCAATTTATGCCATCGCTCGTTTGTTATATCGGCAGAAAGTGATCTTCCTTTTTCTAATGATCTGTGGTCGTTTAGCTTACCTCCCGACGACAACCAGGCATATGTAATGGCTGTCGAGCGATTTTTTGTTGCAAGATATTCAAAAAATTGATGTGGAAACGAATTGGCAAAAAAACATCTTCTGCCGTTTTGACGAAGGTGCTGGAAAATATTTTTCTCTGCAACAATCGGTTTTAATGAAGAATAGAGATAAGGTCCAAAATGTTTACCAATGAGTCGGGCAGTATTAATTCCGGTGAGGAGTGCAGCTTGCCCTGTGCCACTTTGCGGATAATCAGGCAATCCAAGCGTCGCATTTAGTGGAGCTACTGATGCAACTGTATTCTCTCTATGTGTATCGCGAAGATGTGGAATTCTCCCTCCAAAGAACGATTGCAATGTCGGCAAGTTCGCATTGAAGAAAGGATTATGATTTAGGTCCTTCTTCCCAATTCCGACTCCATCAAGGAATAGAAGTAAAGTATGTGGATGCTTTCCCATTACTATTCAGGATTTTGTAATGCTTTGACCCATGCTTTCTCGATGTCGGATATTTTCTCGTTGAAAGATGATTCAAACACTTCCTCGATAGTTCCACCTCCTTTGAACGAGCGTAACATCGATTCAACTTTAACATCTCCATAGCGGTTTATCAGAAATTTTGCTGTAGCTGATAATTTTGCATAAAGTTCTTTGACGTCTTTCTTCTCACTTGCATGATTATAATCCTCGCTTAGATCGTAAAAGCTCGCAATATTATACCGTGCAGGGTCACCGAAACGGTCTATATCTCCCGCGATATACAATGCATAAGATGCCGCTAACCACCTTGGCAATGCCGATATCTGTTCGAGGAGAGCGCGGATAATTAGACGCTTAGAAACATCCGTTCGGAATTTTGCTTTCCGTCCGAGGGTTTTTGGAACTGTGAGATATATGATACCATCAGTTACATCTCCATCGTCAAAGATTCTTGTTCGTGATTTACTTTTATATGCTGAGACGGTTGAGAAAATGTGTACATCCCACTTATTACGTTGACCACCAAATATTTTAGCATACTCAAGATAAGCTGAAGTTAACCCGTCATTGATATCTTGAATTGCACTCTGCGATACATTTCTCTCGTAACGGATCACGAAATATTTGGTTGTTAACGTTTTCCAGATTTGTGACTGCATGGGCAGTGAGAAAATCATCATAAAAAATATCAATTTTGTTAACATGGAATCCCTCTTGGCATAAAATATTAGTTATTTACTATCGATCATAATCGTGACCGGACCAGTATTAACTAAATTTATTTCCATCATAGCTCGAAAAACTCCGGTTCTTACTTTATCATCTCCTAATTCTTTTTTAAGATAAAAAACAAATTGATCATACAATTCCTCTGCTAACTGAGGAGGTGCCGCATCTGTAAAACTCGGTCGGTTACCTTTACGAGTATCAGCATAAAGAGTGAATTGAGAAATTACCAAAGCGCTCCCTCTATTCTCTTTAACAGATAGATTCATCTTCCCCTGATCGTCTTCGAATATCCTCAAGTCAGCACTCCGTTGAGCAAGATATTGTGCTGCACTATCAGTGTCTCCATTTCTAACACCTAAGAAGATGAGCAATCCACAACCGATTTGGTCATAAACTAAATTGTTTATCGCAACGTTAGCTTCTTTAACTCGCTGAATTAATACACGCATGGCTTAATTCATCTGCGCTTTTACAACGCGTTCAATACCGGAATAATCACGAAACACCTCAACATTCGTGTAGTCAGCTTGCTCAAATATCTGCACAACCTCTGCACGCTGATCATATCCCATCTCAACAAAAAACCATCCACCCTTCCTCAACAATTTTTTACATTTATCGTCAATGACCCGATATAATGTTCATCCATTTATATAATCAGTTGAAGCAATTCCCGGTTCATAGTCTTTGACTTCAGGTTGAAGTGTTTCAAACTCATTTTTAGATATATATGGAGGATTCGATACAATTACATCGAATGGGGAATATTGAAATGTCGGTAAATCTTTTAAAACATCTGCTTGTATAAGAGATATTCTATTTTCGAGATGATAGTGATTTACATTCTTTGCTGCAACATCGAGAGCATCTTTACTAATGTCGATTGCCTCGACTAACGACTGGTCGATATATTTCGCAAGACTGATTGCGATACACCCGCAGCCCACCCCGATATCTAAAAATCGAATGAACTCAGTGGGATATTTTTTTGACATTTCAAGTACGCGTTCAACAAGAACTTCAGTTTCGGGTCTTGGTATCAATACTTCTGGATTGACGATTAATGTTAATCCCATGAATTCAGTCTTACCTAAAATATATTGCAACGGCTCATGCGTTAAACGCCGCTGAAATAACGTTTTATAGGATGATAACTCTGCGGATTTTAGAATCATGTCGTATCGAAGATAGAGGTCTATACGCTGACAATTCAGAACATGACAAAGTAATAATTCGACATTCAGTCGTGCATCATCAAATCCTTTATCAGTGAGGTATCTAGTACTCCACTCAATTAGATCAAGAACCGACCATGTATTTTGTTCTTTTACCGATGTTCGCATTTTGATATATAAATATAACGAAAGAAGATAAGAAGTGTAAACACGAAAATCAAACGAAGAGATGTATTATCAAGCGACAGACTTAAGCACAACCAATGTTATGTCATCAGATTGAGATGTGTCCTTGCTGTGTTCTTTCACCGCATCGACAATTTTTGATAGAATGATATGTGCGGGTTCCATCATGACTGATTCTGTGATCTCTCTGATTCGATCCTCCCCTAATTCCTCGTTTACAGCATTCATGGCTTCACTCACTCCATCGGTAAAGCACACAAGCACGTCACCTTTTTCGAGTATCACTTCTCCTTCAATGTATGGAACAATCGTTTTCATTATCCCTAAAATAATACCTCCTTTATCTAATCGCTCGATTCTTCCATCCAGATGTATTAAAAAAGGTGGATTATGACCGGCATTAACATACTTCAATATTTTAGTGTCTGAATGCAGTATACCCCAGAAGAAAGTTATGAATCGCCCCGATGTTGTGTTTTCATTAATCAAATTATTCACTCTCTTTGTCAATTCAGAAAGTGATAGCCCAAGAGGAACAAGTGCGCGTATTGTCGCCTGCAAATTTGCCATTAAAAGAGATGCTGGTGTACCTTTCCCCGATACGTCACCAATCGCAATTACGAAATGTTGGGGACTGAGATTTATTACATCGTAATAATCACCTCCTACCTGTTTCGATGAAATGTTCGATGCTGCTATCTCAAAGTTCGGTATAGCCGGTAGTGCGGCGGGTAAGAGACCTTTTTGGATTTCCTTTGCAATTAATAATTCGTCCTCCAGTCGCTGTTTTTCGATTGCTTCACGAAATAATCGAGCGTTTTCCAAAGAGATCAACGCAAGATTGCCGAGTGATGAAAGAAATTCAAGGTCTTTCTTCGAATATGCTTCTCCGTTCAATTTCTCTCCTAAAGCGAGAAGTCCTTTGGTTTGATTTTGAAGCTGTAACGGTATCAGCGCACGTATCCCGATATTATGCAATTGTTTCTGCCAGCGCAGATCTTTTTTGTGCGTTGACTCGTCAACGAGTAAAGGAGCAGAGATCGTAGGAAAATACAGACAAAGGTCGTCATTTATCTTTCGATCGAGCTTCGCCGAAACGACGTTCATTTTTCCATCTTTAACAAAACAGATAGCATATCTATTCACACCGATTTGGCCCATAACGGAAAAGATCAACAATTTCACTAATCGGTCAGGATCAAGAACAGCGTTAAATTCTTTACCTAATTCAAATAACGTATTAAGCTCTTGAATTTTTCTATCGAGCTGTCTATTTACCTGAGCTAACTCAGCGATGAACAATCCTTTCTCAATTGCAACAGCGGCTATGTTCGAGATGGATTTGATGTATGTGGTTTTCTTCTCGCTCAGTCTCTTCTTCGACGTGTTTGGTAAAAATCCAGCCAATCCTACGATGTGATCTTGAGAAATCAACGGAATGATAAGCTGAATCCCCCATGATTTAAAATATTTTAACCAAGGCATCTTACAATGATCTTCCCTATTGAGGTAGATATGTCGTTTAGGAATCGTCTTGAACTTAAATTCTTTTTCCAACAAGTCTGTGGACAATCCTTTAACATTCTCTACCCGAAATACATTCGGTTTTCTCTCAAGCAGTACAATGCCCCTTAACGACAGCAATTTTCCCATCAACGTCAGAAGAAAATGGTTAAAGATGAATTTGATGTCGAGTGAAGCGTTGACCACAGTGCTGAATTCAAAAAGTGAATCTAAATCGAAAGCACTCTCAGACACCGATTGTTTGGAAGGAGATGATGAAGACAATATCGTCATTGTTGTCCGATAGAAGTAGGAAGTTTTTTAATAAGATGGACTTCACATCTCTGATCGGGTAGAGTTTTATATTCAACATTATCCATCAATAAACGCATCAGATGAATGCCCAATCCCCCTCGCCGGGGATGCAATATGTACTCCTTCATATCGGGCGATTTGAATAACTTCGGATCAAACAGCTTACCTTGATGAGTGATGACCACTTCAAAGAGACGTTTATTCGTGATCACCTCAATATTAATCAAATTATTTGGTCGGAGTTCATATGCATGTTTGATAATATTTGTGCATGCCTCGTCGACAGCAAGTGCGATCTTACTGACCGATTCATCGTCGAAACCGAATTTACGAGCCGCATCCGAAATAAATTCTCTCACGAAGCTTAGTTTTTCCGTCCGACTCTCAATTTTTAGATTTTGCGTATTCATATAATCAACAGATCAATCTGTAAACATTAATCGAAAATTGAATATCATTTCCGGGAAGCAGTAAATTTCTTTATCGCATCGGCTTCATCGCTGGTGATGTCATACAAAAGCGGAAAACCGAGTAGATCGAAGATGTTATAGACCTTAGGAGACATGTTAGACAATTTAATATCGCCATTATTTTTTCTGACGTCTTCGATGTATGCCATGAAGACACCGAGTCCCGCACTGCTGATATAATTGAGATCTTTACAATTGACCACAATGTTGAACTTTTTTACTTCCATGAGATTTTGAAACACTTTCTCCAAATCGGGGGCAGTGTGTGCATCGAGATATCCCTTTAAGTCGAGAACGTTGATGTTTTGCATCTCACGAATATCGATTCTAAAGCTGCTCATAGTATTTCCTACCTGATATTTTCAAAAAAAGTTATTTTTTCCATTTCATAACAACGATTGTGAGGTCATCCTCCGGCGATGCGTGATTCATATGTTTATCCACATCGACAATAATCATATCACGAATCTCAATTGCAGACTTATGGTTTGCAGATCGAACAACTTCTTGAAGCTTTTCATAACCGTATTCAGTACCATCTTTTGGCCGGGCTTCAGTTACTCCATCGGTGTAGAATACAGCTACATCGCCGCGGTTTAATTGAATTTCGGATTGAGTTAT
>JACQYX010000128.1 GCA_016207985.1 Ignavibacteriales bacterium
CAAAGAATCGGATGAATTAGTTAACCAGAAAATAAAAAAAGCATTGAGTGTTGGGCTAACTCCGATCGTTTGCATCGGAGAAACACTTGAAGAACGTGAAGCGAGAATCACAGATAAAATTATAACAACTCAAATCAAAGGAGTTCTGAAAGAATTAACCTCGTCCGAAGTTAAAAAGCTTGTTATTGCGTACGAACCGGTTTGGGCAATTGGAACAGGTAAGAATGCTACCCCAGAACAAGCGAATCAGGTTCACAAACTCATCAGAAAGCTTATCGGACAAATGTATTCCTGGGCACTTGCCGAGAAGATCATAATACAATATGGTGGAAGCATGAATGCCCCCAATGCTGCTTCACTACTTTCCCAATCCGATATTGATGGCGGCTTGATTGGCGGGGCAAGTCTTAAATCAGACTCATTCATGGCAATTGTTCAGGCAGGAGTTGAAACGTCCCGTTAATATATGTCTGCTGAAATTTTGTCACAATAAGATTAAATTTCTTTAAAATCTATGTAGAATAGAAGATTTCAATTGCATTCAGCCCTCTTTTTTATTATATTTAAATTGTTTTTATCGAAAAAAATCTCATTTTGTCAGTATTTGAGAGAAAGACCGCGGTGAACGAAGTTAATCGCTGGCGGTTGCAATAGTTCATTCACAATTGGGTAAGAGACCCCATAGTTATTAACTTAGCACAACATACGATTAGATTGCGGAGAATTCTCACAGCAGCGCTTTTCATTTTATTCCTTCCCGTCATTGGATTTCCTCAGCTAATCCCATCATCATCGAATATAAAATTCTTGGTTAACGGTAAACCGACGCGAACCGGTTCCGATGCAGCGATGTTCCCGGATTCACCGACACGGATGAAGATCGACCTTGCAGGTATGTGGGACTATTCACTTGATGGTACATCGTGGAATAGCGTCGAAGTTCCAAGCGCCTACGATTTTATGGGAAAGGTCACGTTTCAACGGAAAGTAGAAATGAAATCTGAGATGCTCGATAGATATACATTCCTACTTGTAGCCTATGGGATCAATTATATGAGCGAGATAGTAATTAATGGTAATTTCATAGGCAGGCATATCGGCGGATATACTTCTTTCGTTTTACCTGTTCCAAACAATACATTACAGGTTGGATCTGAGAATGTAATAAAAATTCAAGTCGATAATGAATTAACGCCACGCACAACTATACCGCTCAGACAGCAGGTGGGACGGTGGCGAACCTATGGAGGTATTTTCCGTGATATTTATCTTCTTGCGGTTCCGAAACTCTTCGTCGAGGATGCAAATGCAATATCCACGACCTTACCGGATGGGAAATTGATGAAGATTAACGTTCGTGCCGAAATAACCGATCATTGGTCCGGCATAAAATCTGTGAGTGGAAGTTTGCTCGGTTTCCAAGCAGAGGTGTACGATAAATTAAGTGGTGAGCTTGTGGGCAGAGGCGGGATTTCACCGATATCACCTCAAGCTAATAAAACAATCATTACAAATTCGGAAGTCGTTTTACCATCACTAAAACTTTGGTCGCCCGAAACACCTGATCTTTACGTGATCAAGTGTCAGATTGTTCGCACAATAGAAAAAGAGATTTCGATTATCGATGAATATAGTCATGATATTGGTATAAAAGATATTCAATTTAGAGATGGTCGCTTTTTACTCAACAACAATCCCATTTCGCTTAAAGGGATACTCTGGCATGAAGATCACGCAACATTCGGTTCAGCTATGACATATGAAGCATTGGAGCGAGATATTGCTTCGATTAAAACCCTTGGTGCAAATCTGATTCGCTTTCTATATCCACCGCATCCTTATGTGTTGAATTTATGTGATCGGTACGGCTTATTTGTAATGGAGGAAATTCCGGTCGATGATGTCCCACATGCGATATTCACCAAAGACTATTATCAGGAGATGGTGACAAATTATGCGAAGGAAATGGTGAATCGCGATAGGCACCATGTTTCGGTACTTGGATGGGGGATCGGAGATGAATTTGAAATGTCAGCTTCCTCATCATGCGAATATGTGAACAGTTTGAGGAATATCATTAAATCGATCGACAAACGTCTCGTCTATTTTGCAACTCGCTCGGTGAACAATCCATGTTTCGAGTATGTCGACATGATTGCTTTAAATAATTTATACACTGATCCGAAAGAATACCGTGAAAGATTGAAACCTTTTCTTGTTAAATATCCAGAAAAACCGATTATAATTGCGCGTTATGGTAAAGAAGTAGAACCAGGGAATCATAACGGATATAGTGATCCTTATTCTATGGAATCGCAAGCACGCTATGCTTTGCAATTTTACAATTCCCTAAAGGATGTTAAAATAGCCGGAAGCGTTCTTTGGTCGTTCAATGATTGGAGGATGGATAGGCCTTCACTAACAACTCGTTCACACGATCCTTATCTCAGCGCAATGGGAATAGTAAGTTATGATCGGGAAAAACGGACGGCGTTCGATGTTGTGCGTGCACTCTTTAATGAGGAAAAAGTTCAAGCGCTACCGATTGGAAATTATTCATCAAATGCACCTATAATTTATGTCGTTTCTGGATTCATTCTGCTGATTTCGTTTGCATCGATGTATAATGCGAACCGACGTTTTCGTGATGGTGTGAACCGCTCCCTTTTTCGTACCTATAACTTTTTTGCAGATGTTCGCGATCAGAGAATCATAACATATTTTCAGTCATTCTTTCTCGCAGTTGTTATCTCGATTACCTGGGCAACCGTCCTTTCGAGTATCTTGACTCATTATCGTGATAATATTTTACTCGATAACTTACTAAGTCAATTCATGCCCGATGGAATAAAAACATGGCTGATCAGGCTCATCTGGCATCCTGCATATTTTATTTTGATTATTTCAGGCATAATCTTACTGAAACTTATTCTACTTTCGTTTTTCGTAAAGCTGTTTTCGATGATGGTAAAATCCCGGGTATTATTTTATCATGCATTTTCTATCACGATGTGGTCGATGCTTCCCTGTATCATTCTGATACCTGTTTCGATGATAATTTTCCGTCTTATGGAAACCGAATTTTATATTCTTCCAATCTTTTTACTTATAGTGTTAATAAGCTTATGGATGCTGATGCGGTTACTAAAGGGGATATCGATTATATACGATGTGCGTGCATTGAAGGTCTATGCGTTTGGTTTCTTCATTATAATCCTTGTATGTATAGCGGTTTATGGTTATCTTGATTATACGCAGTCTACGACCGTTTATCTCAAATATTTGCTCCAGACAGCGGGTGCATGAATGTATCTTTCGAAAATTGAAATAATAGGTTTTAAATCGTTCGCACAGCGGATTAATATAAATTTTGACTCCGGAGTGACGGCAATTGTGGGACCAAACGGCTGCGGGAAAACAAATATCGTAGATGCGATCCGGTGGGCACTTGGCGAACAGCGGTACAGTACTCTTCGCAGCGATAAGATGGAAGATGGTATTTTTAACGGTACCAAAAGCCGTAAACCGCTCGGACTTGCCGAAGTCTCTTTGACAATCGAAAATACGAAAGAGATTCTTCCAACCGATTATTCCGAAGTAACTATCACTCGCCGCGTCTTTCGTTCGGGGGATAGTGAATATTTACTCAACAAAGTTCCATGTCGTTTGAAGGATATTGTAGATCTCTTCATGGATACCGGCATGGGGAGCGATGCTTATTCTGTAATCGAGCTGAAGATGGTGGAAACAATTCTTTCGGATAAAACTGATGAGCGCCGAAGATTGTTCGAGGAAGCAGCCGGCGTAACGAAGTATAAATTCCGCCGCAAGGCAGCTATCCGAAAATTGGAGGATGTTCAACAGGATTTAGCCCGCGTGAATGATATTGTTAAAGAGATTCAGAAAACCGTCAATTCACTTGAACGACAGGCGAAAAAAGCGGAACAGTATAACGAGGTCTCAGGACGGTTGAAAGCACTTGAGATCGATTTACTTGAAAGAGAATACGCATACCTCCATGTGAAATTGAAACCGCTCGAGGAAAAATATGTAATCGCATCGACTGATAAAGCAAAAATTGATGAAATCCTTCACGATCAGGAAGAGGAAATAGATCGGCTTCGAGTCGACCTGAGTGAAATTGAGAATCAATTAAGCGAGGCACAGCGATCTGTTGCAATAAAGTTCAATGAAATCCATCATATCGAAGAAAAAATTCTTGTCGCACAAGAGCGCCGCAATTCTCTCAAAGGAAACATTGCACGGTATGAGCAGGAGAAATCCGATCTGTTTTATCAACAGGAAGCTTTAAAGACAGAAAGACAATCGTTGATCGATCGACAGCAAAAGAGTATTCTTGAGCTCGATGCCGCTGAAAAAGTGTTTATCCAAGAAAAAGAAGAGTACCATCAACTGACCAAGCAGGTAGATGTAAAGCAAGCTGAGGTAGTCAATCTCAAAGATAAAGTTTTAACTTTAGCACACCAAATCGTTGAGAAGCGCGGTGAGCAGGAGAGAGTCAAAGCCCGTATCGATAATTTAAACGGACGGATCGAGCGTTCGGGAGAAGACTTAAAAAAGGAAATTGAGACACTTCGCAAACGCGGTGTTGAACTTTCGCACGAAATCGACCGAAAGTTATCGAAAATCGAATTTCTCCAACGGATGCTTGAAGGACATGAAGGATTTTCCGCAGGAACCAAGTATCTCCTGAATAACGAGGTATGGAAGAAAAAGAATTTAATAACCGTTGCCGATATTGTTCACTCTGATGAAAAATATCGTGCCGCAATTGAAACAGCTTTAGCGGAAATGGCGCATGTACTCGTTGTCGAAAATATCCAAGATGGATATGCCGCCATAGAAGAATTGAAGAGTCTTGATATAGGAAAAACGAGTTTCATTTGCTTGCAGTGGGTGCCAAAGGTTTTTCACCTTGGAAGGAAGGAAAAGAGTTTTCCTATCACCTGGGCGGCGGATGTGGTCCAGTGCGATCCGAGATATCGACCGCTTATCAATTTCCTGCTCGATGGTGTTGTAGTCGTCGAATCGATAAGTAGCGCAAAAGAAGTTCTCTTGACATTAATTGGTGCTCGCTGTGTTACGCTCGACGGTCAAATTGTTTCGAGCTCCGGTATTTTACGTGGAGGTAGTCAAAAGACTGATGAAGGCGGTCTATTAAACAAGAAGTCTCAAATCGCTACACTTGAAAAGGAAATTGAAAGCCTCAGAACTGAGATGTCGAAGATTTCATCGGAACATCAAGCGGCACAACAAAAACTGGATAAGCTGGGACTCGATGCCGACCGTAAAGCTGTAAAGGTGATAGAGAAGGAGACAACAACCATTGAAATGCGGATCGCTCAGTTAGAATTCGAGAAGAAACGTGCAAACGATGGTATTGGTCGGAATACGGTTGAGATTAAGACGCTTCGCGAAGAGATTAAAGAATTACAGCAACACTTTGAGAGTCTTGGAGAGGAGTTTAAAAAACTCGAAGAGAAGAAACTTGTGAGTGAAGCCGACGCTAATACGTCTATTCATGAGCTTGAAACGTTGGAAGCACAATGGAACGATAAAACAAAAATAGTAAATGAGCTTGAGATAAAAGTTGTAACCGCGCAGGGTGATTTACGCAACCTTGAACGTGATCTGGCACGGACCGATGCACGCCAAAGCGAGATCGATGTTACTATTGACCGCCGCCAGGAAGCAATTGCCCGTGCGCACGATGAGATAAATCGCCTCACCACCGATATTTCGGAGCGATTAACTTCGCCGCGTTTGATGAGTTCAATACAGAAAGCGAGAGACTAAATTTCTTGACCCAGCAGAGGGACGACCTGATAGAAGCGGAGAAGACGCTCCTGCATACCATAGAGGAAATAAATAACACCGCACAAAGGAAATTTTTAGAAACGTTCGCAAAGATTAGAACCAATTTCATTGTGACTTTTAAAGAATTATTTATGGAGGGTGACGAATGCGACTTGAAATTAGAAGAGGGTGTTGATCCACTCGAAGCGACCATCGAGATTATCGCAAAGCCGAGAGGTAAACGCCCGACTTCAATCGATCTCCTCTCGGGGGGCGAAAAAACTTTAACGGCAATCGCTCTACTCTTTGCTATATATCTCGTAAAACCCAGTCCATTTTGCATTTTAGATGAAGTCGATGCGCCTCTGGACGATTCTAACATCGATAGATATACTCGGATTTTAAAGAAATTTTCAGATAATACACAATTTATTGTAGTAACCCATAACAAGAGGACCATGGAGGCGGCTCAGGCACTGTATGGTGTCACGATGGAAGAAGAAGGGATCTCAAAAATTGTGACTGTTCGCTTCAACGAAGAGGCTCGGGTTCGATCTGCAACGGTTACGAATTAAACAGCGAAAGATAGCTTTTCAGATTTTCAAATAGGGCAAACTTTTCGATGATAAAAATCTTTATAGATTTTGATGGAACAATTACCCGGCAGGATGTTGGAGATGCATTATTTGTTCGCTTTGGTGGAAAAAAATGTTTGGATTATATCAATGAATATCGGAACGAAAAAATCTCGGCGGTCGATTGTTTCTACAGCGAATGCAATGAGTGTATTGATATAGACAAAAATAAGCTCAACGAATTTCTTGATGCTCAAGAAATAGATTCATCATTTATCGAGTTTTATTCATTCTGTAAACGGAATGATATAATGCCATTCATCCTCAGCGACGGGATGGATTATTACCTCGACCGTATTCTCAAGAATCACGGAATAACAGAAATTCCGTTTTTCGCAAATCATCTGGAGTTAACCCCGCTGGATGGATCATTAAAAGTTTCTTTCAAGCCGTCATTTCCATTTACAGATGAAACTTGTGATCGCTGCGCTTGCTGTAAGCGCAACCATATGCTTACTTTATCCGCTGAAGATGATATCATCATCTACATCGGTGAAGGATATTCCGATCGGTGTCCGGTTCACTACGCTGACATCGTCTTTGCTAAAGATGAGCTGCAAACGTATTGTCGGCAACAGAATGTCTCATATTTTGAATACCGTGGATTTGCCGATATTACCAAGCGGTTGGAAATACTGTTGGATAATAAGCAGTCTAAGAAACATTTTGGTTTGAAAAAAAGACGGCAGGCTCAGCTTGCTGCTCGAGAAGTTTTTTTAGGTGGTTGATGGATTTCCGACAAACACTATTTAAATATCGCAGTTATACGCCGATTCCGTTTTTATTGGTCATGGTACTTATAGCGCATCCGACACTCCTAAGTTTTATCGTAGGAATCGGTTTTGTACTTGTCGGTGAGTTCGTTCGTTTATGGGGAGTTTCCTATGCAGGGAGTGAGACACGAACTACAGGTGCCGTCGGAGCGACATATCTGATAACAAACGGACCATTTTCATATGTCAGGAATCCACTTTACCTCGGTAACATGTTAATGTATTTTGGTTTTGGTATAATTGCTAATTCGCCGGTGCTAGCTTTGACGGGGTTCGTCTATTTTTTATTTCAATACTCTTTGATTGTCAGCTTAGAAGAAGAAAG
>JACQYX010000113.1 GCA_016207985.1 Ignavibacteriales bacterium
CCAAGGAGTTTTATATCATTGATGGATCCGATCACAACGATACATTCATAGTTGGCGGTAAGCAATACTTAGAAAGAATCAGAGCATTTATACTTCGTACTATCGGATCAAGCAGTGTAGAACCGAAATAGATTATATCAGAATATTGTCCTTCCATCCAAGCTTGATAAGCTCAATCTTCTTCATATCGGCAACACCTACACCGTGCTTATGCTCCGCCGCTGCAATATGTTTTGGGGACGGACGTATCGGTAAATCTTCCTTGAAAAACTGCCGCCGCTTTGCCTCGATGATCTTTAATCCTACAGCGTCGAGTGCCACCGGGTCTGTCCCGACGAGCAATCCTTTATACTGCCAGACAAATTCTTTATCGAAGTGATGAGGTCCTAAACAATTAAACTGCGGCGTCAGCATTAAAAGAACATGCAGCCGTGTTTTACCCCTCACAATCTGAAGTTTGTACAAACTCCCCAAATCAACACACGAGTCGGGATGAAGATCCGACGGCTCGGGAGTGAACATAATATAATTCTTCAAGCAGCCGCTCACACCCGACCAGTGATGTGCCCGCATCGCACGTGCATTAATCAGTGCTGTCGATTTGAGGAAAACAGGATTGCGTAACACTCCTTGGTCATCGATGCCGATATTTTTTTCTTGAACACCGGCAGCAATAAGACGTGCTCTCAATGTATCCTCAACTTCTTCCGGTGTTGGTAAATACCTCCACGAGTTCGACTTGATACCGACGATATCGGTCGGCTTGACGATTTGTTTCCACGCTGCATCAGAAGTTTTTACATCGAACAGTTTTACCATTGCTTCATCGAGCATCTGCTCAAAGATCTTCTGGTTGACATCTCCATCCTTATCTACAATGTTCTGATGACGAATAAGTATGACCTTTGATTTTTTCTGCACGCCTTCTTGTGCGAATAATGGCATCCCTGCAGTTGCTATGAGTGCAGCGGCGCCCGTCTTGCGAAGAAAATCCCTGCGGGTTATAATATGTGTCATGGTAATTTCCTCTTGAATGTATCGAGTGATATAATTGCTTGTTCTTTTGTCGGTGCGTCGAATATAATCAGGATATAGTTCTTCTCTTTCCGACATGCTGTCCACTTTTTGTTTTCAGTCTTGATTATATCCGCTTCCTTTCGGTCTGGCATATAGTGAGTTAGAAAACTATCGTACACAGAATCTGTTTGTCCTTTGGTTGGATATCCGACAATCAGAAGATAACTGCTATCTTTCTTCAATCTTACAAGCACACCGTCAGTGCTATCGTTGATATGAAGAATATTTCCATCCGCAAGGAAGAAATGTATGTTCAGAATTTCATAACGATAAAAATATCGTAAGCTCTTCTCAAAATATTTATTGATCGGAAGAAGATTGATTATAGCCGGTCGTTTTCCCTCAGTTGGAATAACACGTGCGATTGCCTCTCCTAAATCGAAAACTGCTTTGGATGCCTCTGAGTTTTCCTTTTCGATTCGGACGCATACGAAATACTTATCCTTCCAGAAACAAAGCAGTCCCATCTTGTATTCTCCATCTTGACCGATATTCACTTTTGTTCCTCGCCCCTGCATGTACGTATAAACGCCGAAAGCATTCCGAGCAGATCCCATATCGAAAAGCTCGACCAGAATTTCTTCTTGATTCGGACAGGTATATCGCTGGACGAGAAGGTCTTTAAATTTGTAGGAACGATAGATTTCACCCGCACCATCCATGTAATCGAAAATTTCTTCATCAGCATAGAAGCGTGACGAGTCGGATGCCATCCAACAATCGATTGATGGCGGAATGAATTTCTGCATCGCAGTTTGAGTTGTTGTATCTGAGGAATCCATAATAAAAAATAGTAAAAGTAATATTGACAACGTATTCACCTAAATAGTATTTTGGATAATATTATATCGGACATCTTTCATCTTAAACAATTATTTTTTTACCCTCTTCAACATCCACTCCGTCATCATCTCAAGAAATCCAGGCACAAATTCTTTCTTCAACGTCGCATACTCCGTGGGATTTCCGGTTATTGCTTCCTGAAAAAGATGATTGGCTTTAGGGGCAATATGAATCGTGTAATCTTTATTCCCGGATTTCTTCAAAGCTTTCTCCATCGGTTCTTTGTTCAAGTCGGGTGGAACCTGCATATCAAGCTCACTAAAAACAGCAAACACCGGACATTTAATCTTCCCTAACTGCTTCGCGGGGTCAAAATCAATGAAGTACTTGAACCAAGGACTTTTCGCCGCCTTTATCTGAGCATTGACACCGGTGGTTATCAACTCGTCTGCATCTTTGATAGCTTTACGCTGTTCTTCAGTCAGCTCGTCCAAACTTTGTTTGGCATCTTTCTGCAATGCTGTCTTCAATTCATCCCATCCTTGATTCGTACGTATAACCGTGTAAACTTGCTGTTGTCGCTCGATGGCGACTTTAATTTCATCTTCTGTAGCACCGCCCGCGCGAGCAAGAAGCTCGATCTGTTTAAGAATAATTTTATCGCCCGGCACTGCCGGAGCCGCAATTAAAATGCTGAATGCAATATCCTTCACTCGGTTTGCCACTAACGGTGCTATAATTCCTCCCTCGCTGTGTCCCACGAGACCAATTTTATTATGATCAACCTCCCGACGAGTTCGGAGATATTTCACTTGTGCCTCTACATCTTTAGCGAGATCCTCACCTGTTACATTCTCCATACTTCCGGATGAGCCGCCAATTCCTCTATCATCACACCTTAACACTGCGATACCGCTCCGTGTTAAGTAATCGGCGATCAAGCGGAACGGTTTGAAACCAAAAATC
>JACQYX010000114.1:0-3022 GCA_016207985.1 Ignavibacteriales bacterium
AAACGAGCAATAATCCAATCTTCATAAAAGCACTGATTAAGTTCTTCGAAGATAAAGGTTTGACGATGGTACTGCCCCGGCTAGAGGGTGAGATTGCTCAAGGTAAAACAGAAATGAATCGACGCGAATTAACCGAGCTGCTTGAAGATGTTCGCCGAACACTCGGCGCTTTTTAAGTCGAGAAAATTGAACTCGAACACAGCGATCTCATTGAGAAACCCAAGAATATCGATATTGAACCAGACACAGTATCGCCAAACGGAAACTTTAAACTCGATCTCGTGTCGTCAATAAGTGAATCGGAGAAGCGAAAGTTTATCAAAAAGATATTTAAACAAGACGAAGAAGCTTATACTTCAGCACTCAATTCGATGAGAGAGCTTTCTACATGGAAACAAGCATCTAAGAGTATCGATGAGATTTTCATTAAATACGACGTTGATCCATATTCATCGGAAGCAACGAGATTTATCGAGGTGATGTTCGAACAATATCATCCGAAAAGTAGATGAGTACATGAGTAATTAAGTATGTAAGACAATCCTAATCATTCTTTACTCAACTACTCAAATATTCAATATGTTCATAGATCAAGCCACAATCTACGTCAAAGCCGGCAACGGTGGAAATGGAATAGTCAGTTTCCGTCGCGAGAAATATATTCCAAAAGGCGGACCTGACGGCGGTAATGGTGGAAATGGCGGCAGTATCATCATCCGCGCTGATAAGCAGTTGACGACACTGATGGACTTTCGTTACAGACGTAACTACAATGCTGAGAACGGTGAGCATGGAATGGGAGCCAATAAAACGGGCAAAAGAGGTAAGGATACGATCATTCGTGTTCCGGCGGGGACGGTTATCAAAGATGCCGACACGGATGAACTAATTGCCGACTTAGTTAATGAGGGCGAAGAAATTGTTATTGCAAAAGGTGGACGAGGTGGAAAGGGGAACGCTGAATTTGCCACATCAACCGACCAAGCACCGCGCCGGGCGACAAAGGGTACGCCTGGCGAAGAACAGACAATTCAATTCGAACTAAAATTACTTGCAGATGTTGGACTTGTCGGATTTCCGAACGCAGGCAAATCGACTCTCATTTCACGCATATCTGCTGCAAAGCCAAAGATTGCTGATTATCCATTCACCACACTCATCCCTAACCTCGGCATTGTGCGGTACAGCGAAGAGAAAAGTTTCGTTGTCGCCGATATGCCGGGACTAATCGAGGGGGCGCATAAGGGAAAAGGACTCGGTATAGAATTTCTCCGTCACATCGAGCGGACACGCGTGCTTGTGTTTATGATCGAATGTACAACCGAGAACCCGAAAACACAATATAGAACACTTGTTAACGAGCTAAAATTGTTTAACGAGACGATGTTGAAGAAACCGCAAATCATCGCCATCACCAAAATGGATTTAGCCGATAGTGCTTTGAAGAAGTCTCTTAAGAAACTCACATTCCGAAAAAACATACCAGTCATCCAAATCTCTGCCGTGACTGGTGAGGGACTGAAAGAGTTAGTTGATGATATGTGGAAGAAATTGAAGCGAAAATAATTCTTCGATGAATTCGACCACGACTTATTCCGAAAAGCGTAAAAACCTTTTAATTATTTCTTCTCTCCTTCTTCTAACGATAATTTTCCGCACCGCATTCTGGTTCACCACAAATACGACACTTGAAGACGCTTTCATCACATTCAAGTATGCCGAAAATCTCGCTGCTGGCAATGGCTTTGTTTATAATCTGAATGAGCATATCCTCGGAACAACGTCTCCCCTTTGGACACTTCTTCTTGCGGCATCAAAATACATAAGCGGTGCCGATGTAATTATCTTCAGCAAAATTTTAGGTATCATCTTCGACTCGTTAACTCTGATTATCATCTTTTTAATCTTCCGAAAACAGATCAACCAACATTTCGCGATAATCTTCGCAGTATCATTTTCGACTTCACCCGATATTATAATAATTAGCACGTCGGGGATGGAAACACCATTATTATTATTCGGAATGTCTCTAACAATCTCCGGATTAGTGAATCGGAATTTCCTTCTCCCACTTCCGTGGTTTTTCTTCTGTTATTTCTATTTCGATAATATTATTCCACAGAGTTTAGTTGCCAAGTCGGCATCGTATAATTACGATATTTCACGCTCAGCATCACCATTTATCGGGACGTTCACACCTCTTAACGATGATAATCTAATCAAGATAATTTTTAGGTTAACGCTGATGTCTGGAATACTTATCGGTGTAATTCATATAATAAAAAAATACCGCATGTTCTTATCGCTTGGAATATTTTTCATTTCTTACTGTGTCGTTTTCTCTTTTTCGGGAACATTGATATTCCGTTGGTATCTTATACCAGTTATCTTTATCTCAATGGTTGTTCTCACGTTTGGTATAGATTGGATAATTCAGAAAATAAAACCGCTTCTGGATGACAGGTTAATCAAGATTGTTATACTTCTAATAATTCTAATTCTTGGGGGGATAAATATTTACATCGCCTTGCATCGAACGGATAAATATCGACAGCTTCAGGCACTTGAGGATGAATTACGAAAAGGGATCGGCTTATGGGTGAAAGAAAATATCCGATCAGGTTCATCAATTCTTTTAGAACCTCTCGGTTATATCGGTTATTATGGTGGTACAAGCATAAAATATTTCGATGAAATTGGAATTGTAACACAACTAATCAGTGAGCTGCGAAAAGTGGAGACCGATTGGTATTTCAAATCAATAACAATGCTGCAGCCGGAATATATTCTACAATATAAATCTGCTTATGACGAAAACAAAAATTCAGAATCTAGTGAACCTTTATTCGAAACAGAATCTAACCGTAGATGGTTTTTAGATAATTATCTCATCGTCAGAACTTTCAGAGCAAGTAATCAATATCCCCTGATCGATGATAAAGAAAAAGCATATATTCTTTTCAGAAGGAAATATAGTACTACAAATTTTCTTGGCATGTCAAAGCTAAACCGGGGAAATAAT
>JACQYX010000114.1:3190-4956 GCA_016207985.1 Ignavibacteriales bacterium
TTAAATCGAAAAATTCCGAATCTAAATTATTCATATAAATAACGAGGAGCTACTATGAAAATCATTGACTTAGAAGAAAAATATCTTCCTCTCTACTTCGTTTGCCTCGAAGACTGGTCGGAAGAAATAAAGGAAGCGGGAAACCATAAAGAAGTTTGGTACAACAAGATGAAAGACAAAGGACTCCGTGTCAAGTTTGCATTAGATGACAAAGGTGAAGTTGGCGGTATGATCCAATATCTGCCGATAGAGCACTCGCACGTTGAAGGTAAGGATTTATATTTCATCAATTGTATCTGGGTTCACGGACATAAGAAAGGTCGCGGTAACTTTCAAAAGCATGGGATGGGTAAAGCGCTGCTTCAAGCCGCAGAAGGTGATGTGAAAGCCATTGGTGCGAAAGGAATTGCCGCTTGGGGATTGCGTTTACCTTTCTGGATGAAAGCTTCCTGGTTTAAGAAGCAAGGTTTTTCTCCGGTAGAGAAATATGGAATCATGATGCTTCTCTGGAAACCTTCCACGAATGAAGCAGTTCCGCCAAAATGGATCGGACAAAAACAAACTCCAACATTCGAGCCGGATAAAGTAACTGTAACGGCTCTATGCAGCGGATGGTGTACGGCACAGAATATGACATTCGAGCGTGCAAAGCGGGCTGCGGCAGAGTTCAAGGATAATGTTGTATTAAAAGAGATCGATACATCCGACCGAAATGTTTTCTTGGAATGGGGACTTGCCGATGATATCTACGTTAACGAGAAACATGTTAGAAACGGTCCGCCACCCTCTTATGAAAAAATAAAGAAGCTGATTGCAAAGAAGGTGAAGAAGCTAAGGTGACTTCTCGAAGATTGACCACAGATTTACACAGATACACTTCGGGAAGTTGATGGGGTAAAGATATGACACTAACAGTGTGTTGTCAACGATGGAATCTGTTCCTTTGTCTAATATAAATAAATCAATACCATAATTTATTTTAGGGGAAATATACACATGAATAAAATCCTCATTCTACTTCTCGCACCGATATTCTTTCTAATGATTAACGTGAATCTTGCCTCAGTGCAACCATCGTCAGAGCTGAGAATTGATCCTCTACTTCTAGTCTCTCTCAAAGAATGTCGAAACATTATGAATAATTTGGGAAAAGAAATCTTCCCCGGCTGGGACTTCCAAAAGATTCCGGTTCTTTTCTATCGACCGAACGTACAAGAAATCCTTATCAACTATCCTCATCAACCCAAAGGATATTCACGATACCTCGGCTTCAATCCCTTGGGTGATGATACAATTTATGTACGCAACGACACGACAATATTTTCAATAGACGATCAAAACACTTCACGCGATATCGAAGGCACACAGGTTTTAATCGTTGCCGACCCATATTCCAGCATGAGAAACCGACTTCGCGATGTGCTCAATCGTCCAAAAGATTGGGCAACCAGGTGGCTTGACGATTGGAATTTCATACCATCTCCTTATGAATCTATCCTGATGATTTTGCATGAGGCATTTCATGTATATCAAAATAAAATGGCGCCCGATAAGGGAGCCAATGAAATAATTGTCTCACAATATCCTCTGCTCGATCCGGTGAACAATGCCCTATACGTCCTGGAAGGGAACGTTCTGTACGATGTATTGATGGCGCAAGATCCAAAAATTAAAAAAGAGAAGATGAACCAATTTGTTGCTGTGCGAAGTTTCAGACAATCTCGCCTCGATAGCAGTTGGGTTGAATATGAAAACCTGAATGAGTA
>JACQYX010000114.1:4983-6986 GCA_016207985.1 Ignavibacteriales bacterium
CAAGTTCCTTAAGATCGGTGAATCTATTGAGCCGATTAAAGAGATGTCTTATTGTAACGGCTTTAAAGGTTACCGTGGAATGGTTAAGACGGAGTTCCATAAGCGAATGAAAAATATGGTGAATATCGTAGCAGTAAATGATGATCGATTTGGAAATAAGTTCGGTTCAGGTCCGCTTCGGTTCAAACTATATGATCTTGGTGCCTGTCAGGCGTTGTTGTTAGATGAAGTGATGCCGTCGTGGAAGGAAAATATTTTCAACGAGAACATTTATTTGACCGACTTGCTTAAGCAAGCCGTTGGATTGTCTCGATCTGAGCTTGATCGATACCTTGAATCGGCAAAGTCAGAATATAAATACGATGAAGCTTATAAAACCAAGCTCGAGTTCGAGCAAGAGGGAAAGAAAAAGATTCAGGAAAAATTGGCATTTATTCTTCAAACCGACGGCACGCTTGTGAAAATCATCTACGATGGATTCGTGGATAGAATCAGATATGGCTTTACACCTTTCGGAGTCACACAAATCAGTAAGAGGTCAGCTATCTATGACATGATACCGATGGAAGTTACCTTCAAAGAGGGCGTGGTGCTTCGGATGAAACAAGTTATACCCCTTTTAATAGACCGAGAGACGAAGCTGATCGCTTTTGCAGTTGCAACTCCACTTGCAAAGTTTGATTTGAGTATTGTAGACAAATTAGAGATAGCTGAATTCATTTTATCCGGAGCGAAGCTTGAATCAAAGCAGGAAGGAAATACAATAGAGATTCATTTGAAATAATAAGACCATTTGCTTACTTTTAATGATTGTTAACCGAATGAACTACCCCGCCGCAAGCAGCAGGGTATTAAATACATTTTATTTATTTATTCGCCCCAAGGGGCGGGGAATTAAACCCTCGTCCGCCTCTGGCGGATTAAACCAGAATAAATGGAGATCATTAAATGCAGCAAGTAGTTTTTCTCATTATATTATTGCCCACAATTTTGTTTGCCCAACAATCCGAGGGAGCGCCGAACGAGGATATCTGGCAACCACTTCAATCCTGGATAGGCACATGGGAAGGCACTTCTAAAGGAGAACCTGGGGAAGCAGTTGTTCAGCGGGAGTATCGTTTTATTATGAACATAGAATTCATCGATGTAAAAAACAAATCTACCTATGCATAATCAGACAATTTCATATCGAGGGATTCGTTAACCAGTATGCTCAGGATAGTATAAGCGATGATGGTAAGACAATTATCTTCACTTCGGAAAGTATAGAAAATATTGCTGCCGGATGGAGAGCAAAAGAGACATACAATTTCATCAGCGATGATGAGTTTGTTGAAACATTCGCACTCGCTGCACCGGGAAAAGATTTTGAAGTTTACTCCGAAAGTCGTATGCACAGAACACAAGCAAACAAAACCGGAGAGTACAAACCTGTTTATAAATTCGATCCCAACCACGATGCTGCACAAGACATCAAGGATGCGATCGTTGAAGCGACTAAAAGCAATAGAAGAATCATCCTCGATGTTGGGGGTAATTGGTGCATCTGGTGTAAACGACTCGATACGTTGTTTTTGGAAAACAAAGACCTGACCGAGTTCATGCACAAAAATTATATTGTAGTAAAAATTAACTTCAGCAAAGAAAACGAGAATGAGGAAGTTCTGTCACAGTATCCGGAGATCAAAGGATACCCTCATATGTTCGTACTTGAGAAGGATGGAAAGCTAATTCATTCACAGGATACAAGTGAATTGGAATTAGGCAAGGGATACGGTCGGGAAAAAGTTTTTGAGTTTCTAAAGAAATGGACACCCTTTAGATAAATTTATGTTTAAATGGAACATAAAAATCACCCTCCTACTATACATCATCATGGATGTTATTTTTGCAGGCATGGGAATGGGTGTTCCAATATTCTGCATCCTCTTTGGTTTTGTGGTTGGCTGGTACATTACTCGAAGATTATTTCTAACCTTATTTTTTATTATTATAACATCTTT
>JACQYX010000115.1 GCA_016207985.1 Ignavibacteriales bacterium
ATGGTTCAGATTCGCAAAGGTCAAATAATCGAGCGCAATGTATTTTTGAGGAAACTTCTCAATATACATTACCTCCGAAACGATTTTGAATTTACCAGGGGAACATTCCGTGTCAGGGGAGATGTAGTAGAAATAATTCCTGCTTACGAGAATGAACAAGCGCTTCGAATCCAATTCTTCGGAGATGAGATTGAAAAGATTGCATACATTCACCACCTCACAGGAAATTTCATAACAGAAACTGATTTCGAAGTTATCTATCCTGCAAAACATTTTATCACGACCCCGGCAACACTCGAACGTGCAATAAAAGACATCGAGCAGGAGCTTAATGAGCAGCTCGAGTATTTCAGGAAAGTTGGGAAGTTACTCGAGGCACAACGCCTTGAGCAGCGTACCCGCTTTGATATCGAGATGATGAGGGAAGTCGGGTATTGTTCTGGCATTGAGAATTATTCCCGTCACATCGCTGGTCGCCCACCCGGTTCTCGTCCATATTGCTTGCTCGATTATTTCCCGAAAGATTTTTTGTTAGTCGTCGATGAATCACATGTTACGGTCCCTCAGATTGGAGGGATGTGGCATGGCGATCGTTCCCGTAAGACAACCCTCGTCGAATATGGTTTTCGCTTACCGTCGGCTTTGGATAATCGTCCACTCACATTCGAGGAATGGGAAGCCATGATCAAACAGATTATCTTTGTAAGTGCCACACCCGGTCCGTATGAGCTTGAGAGATCGAAAGGCGTGGTTGTCGAACAAATAATTCGCCCGACCGGACTTGTTGATCCAGAAGTTGAAGTACGTCCCTTAAAGAATCAAGTTGACGATCTTATTCATGAAATTCGTGAACGAACGAAGCGGAATGAACGATGTTTAGTAACAACGCTCACTAAGAGAATGGCGGAAGATTTATCTAAGTATCTAAGCGATATTAAAATAAAAGTGAGATATATACATTCAGAGATCGATGCTCTGGAGCGGGTAGAGATACTTCGTGATCTACGGTTAGGTGATTTCGATGTTCTTGTTGGCGTCAATTTGCTTCGTGAAGGATTAGACTTACCTGAAGTGTCGCTCGTTGCAATACTCGATGCCGATAAGGAAGGTTTCTTGCGTTCCGATAAATCGTTGATTCAAACTGCCGGACGGACAGCCCGGAATCTGAACGGGAAAGTGATACTTTATGCAGATGTCGAGACCGGGTCGATGAAGCGCATGCTTGAAGAAACACGTCGACGGCGTGAAAAACAAGTTCAATACAATAAGGAACATGATATCACTCCGAAAACGATATATAAATCTACCGAAGAAGTGCTTGCCGCCACAGCTGTTGCCGACGTAAAAGCTTCACGTGATGCGAGGAAGGAAAAAGAGAAATTGCCGATTGTCGCCGAGTCGATCTTCAAATACATGACTAATGATCAGCGCAAAGACTTGATAGAAGAACTGCGATCGGAGATGCGTCAAGCGTCAAAAGATTTGGAGTTTGAAAGAGCGGCATATCTGAGAGACGAGATTGAACGGATAGAGAAAATGATTAAGTAAAAATTCTTTGCCGCCAATTCATGTGGATGATGGAAATATGAATTTCAATAATACCGAAAATATCGAATGAGTATTTTCCGGCGTTATATCTTCAATCCGATCCGTGACTTTATTTATCCTCCCGTTTGTTTCATATGCAATCAAGTATTATCCGATTCTCAATCACGAGTATGTTTTTCATGCTGGAATAATTTTACTCCGGTGAACTCAAATCATCCGACATGGTTAGAGCTCAAATCAAAGTTTGATGCCGAAAGTATTGTGAAGGATATTCTTTCCTGTTATCTTTTCGAGAAAGAAGGGAAATTACAAGAAGTGATCCATCTTTTAAAATATCGAGGAGTGAAATCGGTGGGGATAATGTTAGGAGAAGATATTGGACGTAAAATATCTGTTAATAATTTATTTGCTGGGGCTGATTATCTTATCCCGGTTCCTCTTCATAAACTTAAGCAACGGGAGCGAGGATATAATCAAAGCGAATTCATCTGTAAAGGAATATCTAAAATAACCGATATCCCGATAAATACTACTGTTGTCAACAGAACGAAGTATACACAATCTCAAACTCAGCTTAATCTGGTCGAGCGAAAAGAGAATGTCGGAGATGCATTTAAGATAAATGAAAAAGTTCGACATCTTGTTCAAGGGAAGACATTCCTAATTGTTGATGATGTAATTACCACAGGTGCAACTATCAATTCATGTGCGAAAGAACTTCTTGCCGCAGGTGCAAGTTCGATACTTGTAGCATCAGCAGCACTGGCGCAGTAGTTGATTTTGGTCGCCATTCTTGGTAAATTAAATCACCTTTTTACAAACTATTCTTATAAATTTCACTGAAAAAAGATATTTTTATACAATTGGAGAACTACAATGGCAGTTAAAATAGGTATTAACGGATTCGGTCGGATAGGACGCCAAGTTCTTAGAACTATACGCGATAACTATCCAAAAACTTTGGAAGTCGTTGCGATAAACGATATCGGTGATCTGAAAACAATGGCTCATCTTCTCAAGTACGACACAAATTACGGTAGGTTCAACGGTAAAGTTGAAGTGGGAGATGGTGAGCTTATCATTAATGGGAAAAAGATTAAAATGTTCAAAGAAACTGAACCAGACAAACTTCCTTGGAAGGATGTCGGTGTCGATATCGTTATTGAAGGGACAGGACTTTTTACAACAAAGAAGAACGGCGTAAACAAGAAAGGAAAAACTGTCAAGGGTGCTGAAAATCATATCACAAAAGGTGGTGCCAAGAAAGTTATCATCACCGCACCGGCTGAAGGTGAAGATCTCACGGTTGTATTAGGCGTAAACGAGAAGAAGTACGATACTGCAATTAACCACGTCATCTCGAATGCCTCCTGCACTACG
>JACQYX010000116.1:0-1602 GCA_016207985.1 Ignavibacteriales bacterium
CATTGGATGTATTTTATTCTTTTACTATATTTATTGCATTATGAGATTACACCCCGATGAAATCGAATCCATTAAGTCCACAATCTGTGGAAGAATTCCAGGCTCTGAAGTATTTATCTTTGGTTCAAGGGCACACGACGGAGCAAGAGGCGGCGACATAGATATATTGATAATCTCGGACCGCGAAATACCATTAGAAGAAAATCTCAGAATAAAAATCGATCTAAAGGAAAAATTAGGCGATCAGAAGATCGATCTGATTTGCCAGACGGCAGGTAAGCTAAGTCCGTTTGCCGAGTTGATGAAAATTGAGGGGGTTCGTCTATGAAAACGGAAAAACAAAAAGCTTTATTGGCAGAGTAGTAAATTGCAAAGTAAAACTTCCGATTTCTTACAGCGATTTGGCTTGGTCAGAAATCGGAAGTATAAATAGGGTTTGAAGCTGGATGTCTATTTTTTATTACGATATTTATATTCATTTATCGGTTTGATTCTAAATCCCATAATTGCTACATTTATTCAACGCTTTAATATATATGGCACAAACCGAAAAAATACTAGAACAAGTTTTAAGAGGATCCTCGGATGCAAATGTCACATTTGCAGATTTGTGCAAATTGTTATCACACTTCGGTTTTCATGAGAGAATAAAAGGCAGTCACCATATTTATTTTAAGGATGAAATTCAAGAGATAATTAATATCCAGCCAGATGGATCGAAAGCAAAGCCCTATCAGGTTAAACAGGTTCGGAACATTATTTTGAAATATAAATTAGGATAATATTTATGTCACGTTATGAAGTAATTATTTATTGGAGCTCTGAAGATAAAACATTTATAGCTGAAGTACCGGAATTGCCAGGATGTGCGGCTGATGGGAAAACATATCAGGAAGCATTGAGCAATGTAGAGGTTATAATACAGGAATGGATTGAGACTGCGCAAGAACTTGGACGTTCTATTCCCCAACCCAAAGGAAGATTAGTATTTGCATAATCGTCTGAACCGTGATTCTTTCGATTTACGGATTCCCACGATAACATTATCTTGTAAAGCCTATCATCATGAAAATCGTGGTCATTTTTTTACTTTTTCCTTTTGACTTTTTAATTGATTTAATGTTTCACCATCGTCCACTCTTTTTGCCACTCTTTGCCATTCCAATAATGTACGCTATTTTTTAGATTCCCGAGATACTCTTGATCTAGGGTCCCAGTAAGTTTACCCTGATCAGCAAATTGCTTCCGCAATCTATTCGTACCACTTATAAATTTTACTTCTATAATATTCATGTTTTCTGAAAAAATATATTCGAAAATAGGATTACCATCTTCGCCATAGACCCCAGCAATCCAAACACCAAATGTCTTAACTCCGTTGGTTGTTGATTCATTTACCGATCTTACATATCCATTTGATGCCCATAAATAGTTCATATCTGTAAGTGGAAAACGTATAATGTACATCTCGGCGGAAGATAGGGATAAACCGAATCCACGGGAATCGCTTGCTTCTATTTTTCCTTCAATCTTTAAAGGATCAAGTACACACATCACTGGATAACTGAGAGAATCTGGCTCACCTACATCGTTTTGACCAAG
>JACQYX010000116.1:1652-3393 GCA_016207985.1 Ignavibacteriales bacterium
CAAGCATCTTACCATCACTCGAAAGACGATATATTATATGTGGTGAGCGACTGCTATTTGCAATTGTAAATATCTCTTTCTTCCCATTTCCTTCAAAATCCTCACATAATATATCGGTTGCTCTAAAATTATCCTCATACTTCGCACCCCGGAATTGAACTTGTTCGCTAAATTCTACTTCCCGAATTGTTTTTCCAAAATATGAAAAGAATGTCACGGGTTGTTTAACCATAGATGGCTTACCCACCTGAAGAGTTGTCACGACTTCATTTCTCTGATCACCATCCAGATCTGTAATTACTATCTTTTTCTCGGACGCAGCCAAATCAGAAGCGGATAGCCTGTATGTACTGTTTGATGGGAAACCCCAGAGCAATTGATTTTCTTTATTGTAGATTTCGACCGTAGCGTTGCTGAGATTAATATGAGAGTAGGCAGGATTTTTGTCCTTCATAAAATCGGTAACTGCATAATTGATACCCAGAACCATTGCAGCAACCGCAGCGAATCCGCTAACAGCCGATGGTATGGGATGCTTGTAAACGAAATACCAAAACTTTGCCATTGCGGTTGCCGGCATATACGGAACACGCGAGCCGAGTGGAATATCTTGCTCAATTAGATCTTTGGGCAGACGCATCAGTGCGTCGCTTTTTCTCTCTTGCGGTGTCGGTAGCTTATCCAAGTTCTCTCCAGCGTCTTGGTAAAATGCTTCCACCTGTTCGGCAAGAGAGCGACAGCCATAGCATTCTTTAAAGTGCGCTTCGATTTCCGCAATCTGCTCTTTTACAAGATCGGAGCCGAGGATGTATAATTCTATCGTATGTTCGTCTATGTGGTGCATTGTGTTCTAATTATTACTAATTACATTTTTAAGTTGCTGCGTAATAACCCTCTCCCCTCATTCCCCTCTCCCGAATTCGGGAGAGGGGATGTTCCGTTTCGATGTTAATCGAAATGGGACAGAGGAGAGGGTTTCTTGAATTCCAAAATTTTATCTACTACTTTTTCAACATTTACTATCACTTCTTCGTTTTTCACTCTCAATATTCGATAGCCCATTATTTCAAGTTCTTCAAATCGAACAACATCATATTCTTTTTGATTTTCAAACTCATGAATCCCACCTTCAAGCTCAACAATAAGTTTTAAATCCGCACAATAAAAATCTACAACATATCTACCAACATGATGCTGACGCTTGAACTTCAGTCCCTCAATATTATGTTTTCTCAATCGCTGCCAAAGAATCTTTTCTGATTGTGTCTGGCGTTGTCTCAACTGTCGCGCAACTTCAATAATATGATGAGGATATTGTTTCATGCTTTGTTACCCTCTCCCCGTTCCGATGAATCGGAACACCCCTCTCCCAAAATGGGAGAGGGGTTACGGGGTGAGGGTCAATTCTCTTTCAATCTCTTTATCACTTCTTTATTCACTTGTTTCAACAAATACTCAATCCTGTTTCTATGGTTCTTCATATATTCTTCTTTTGTTAACTCCGGATTCAGCTTTTTTAAACTTTCATACAGCGAGAAATCGTATCCATCCCTTCCGATAAATTTTTCACACAGTTCTTCTTCTAACACGTGAAAATATTTTTCAAACATCTCTGTCGTTACTTTACCGCCATCAACATACTTTCGCTCATTTTTCTTCAGTACCTCACAACATACTTTTTTGATAATTGCTGAGGTGTCGCTTTCAATAAGTTTGGAATCAACTGAAACAACTTGATCGG
>JACQYX010000117.1 GCA_016207985.1 Ignavibacteriales bacterium
TTTTTTCTAATGGCGGTCATTAGTATCTTTTTCGTAATGACAATTTTGGGATTAATATTATGGTATAAGGTAGGATTATTTCTAATGTATGTCAAGCGAAAAATCGATCATTTGCAGATATCCCCAATAATTCGTTGATATGACCATTTGAATATAACAAAACGAGTAAATAATTCATACCTTCCAGAATGATTTTGTGAATATCACCATGATGGTAAATAACTCAAGCCGTCCTAAAAGCATATCTGAAGATAAAACCCATTTACCAATTATCGGAATGGAAGAATAATTCGCCATAGGTCCAACTGAATTTAGTCCTGGTCCGACACCACCCATACATGAGGCAACGCCGCTCATCGCGGATATAATATCCACTCCAGTCATTATTATTATGAACGATGATAAAGCAAATGTTGAAAGATAAATCACGAAGAAAGATGCGATCATGGAAAGAATATCCGGAGCAACAATTTTTCCGTTGAATTTTACCGATATTATCGCCTGAGGATGAAATATTTTCTTTACTTCTGAAAATATATTTTTTAAAAGTAATAAAACTCTCACATTTTTGATAGCACCTGAAGTAGATCCAGCACAACCACCTGGGAACATCAAAACAAATAATAAAAACTGTGCAGCAGGTACCCACAGAGCGAAATCGGCATTTGCAAATCCTGTGCAGCTCGAAATTGAAATTACATTAAAAAATGAAAACCTAAATGAATCAATTACACCGAGAACCGGTTGTGTTAAAAGATTTATCAAAGTCACAATCATAATTGCACTACCGACTAACATGATAAAAAATTTAAATTCGCTGTTTCGAAAATAGTTTAACAAATCACCCTTCAATGCTGCATAATGCAAGCTAAAATTTATAGCGGAAAGGAACATAAAAATTCCGATGACATATTCGATATAAGATGACCTAAAATATGCCACACTTAAATTTTTTGTTGAGAATCCTCCTGTAGCAATAGTTCCAAATGAATGACATATCGCATCAAAAAGCGGCATCCCACCGAATAACAACAATACAATTTCTGCAAAGGTTAAACTGACATACACAGTCCAAAGTAATCTTGCAGTTTCAGCTATCCGTGGGGAAAGCTTATCTTTAGTCGGTCCTGCTGCCTCCGCTTTGTATAGCTGCATTCCAGCAATACCTAACAACGGAAGTATCGCGAGCGAAAGAACAATAATTCCCATTCCTCCGATCCAATGTGTCATACTTCGCCAGAATAAAATACCGTGTGGAAGTTTTTCAACATCATTTAAAATTGAAGCACCTGTAGTAGTAAAGCCGGATATCGTTTCAAAAAATGCATCGGTAAAGACCGGGATACTTCCTGAAATTAAGTAAGGGAGTGTACCAAAAACTGAAATGGCGATCCATCCTGAAGTTGCAATTAAAAATCCTTCTTTACTACCAAGTCTCTGATCTGGCTGTTTTAATAAAAGCCATATAACAAAGCCGGTTATTATAGAAATTCCAGATGAAATTAAAAGCGGGACGATATCATTATCGTTGTAGTAAATCGAGAATGGAATCCCGAGAAGCATTGCACAGCCCGAGCAGCCGATTAAAAAACCAAGTATAGAGAATATCGCACGAAAATTCATAAACAAGTTCTATACACAATTAGAGGTAAAAATGAACTACCCCGCCGTAACCTGCCCGCCGTCCACTATGGCGGACTTTGGCAGGCGGGGCAGCGGGGTATCAAATACATTTTATTTATTTATTCGCCCCAAGGGGCGGGGAATTAAATCCTCGTCCGCCTCTGGCGGATTAAATCTTCCAAAAGACGCGTGAGAAGATTACGAGGACAGTAAAAAACTCAAGACGTCCGATAATCATGCAAGCACTCAAAATCCATTTCCCTAAAATCGGGATATGTGAATAGTTATCGGTTGGTCCCACGCTTCCCATGCCAGGACCGATATTACTCAGGGATGCGACTACTGCCCCCATTGCTGAAATTATATCTAAACCCAGAGCCGTCATTATTATCGTAGCGATTACAAAAGTTGTAATGAAAATTGCAAAGAGAGCGAGAATATTATTAATAATCTCTTGAGGGACGATTCTGCCGTTAAATCTCACAGGAAGAATTGCTTTAGGGTGAATAAGTTTCCGGAGCTCGACCGTACCATTTCTTAGGAGTATAAGAAGACGCATATTTTTAATTCCACCGCCTGTCGAGCCGGCACACCCGCCAATAAACATCAACAAGAAAAGGAAAAATTGAATGGCAATGGGCCAAAGCTCATAATCAGCCGTTGCAAATCCTGTTGTTGTGAATATTGATACAACTTGAAACGAGCTGAAACGCAATACCTCACCGATCGAGGAATAGTTACCATGGAATAATAGAAAAACTGAAGTCAAAATTATTGCAAGGATTGTTAATCCGGAATAAAAAAGAAATTCACTATTCTTGAAATAACTTTTAACGTCACCGTTCAATCCCCGATAATGAAGAACAAAATTTACTCCTGCCATAAACATAAATATTGTAATAACGATATCGATATACGGGGAATTAAAATGAGCGACACTCGCATTCTTCGTCGAGAATCCCCCCGTAGCCATAGTTGCGAATGTATGATTCAATGCTTCGAAGAAACTCAATCCTCCGATCATTAACAATAAAGTTTGGGCAGCACTAAAAAGGATGTACACTTTCCAGAGAACTTTTGCAGTTTCACCGATTCGAGGTTTTATTTTATCGACGGTATGACCGGGTGCTTCAGCTTTAAACAATTGCATTCCACCGACTCCCAAAATTGGTAATATTGCTATCGACATAACAATGATTCCCATCCCGCCAATCCATTGTGTCATACTTCGCCAGAATAAAAGCCCCGATGGAAGTGCTTCTACATCTTTCAAAATTGAAGCTCCGGTGGTTGTAAAACCTGAGACGGTTTCAAAAAAGGCATCTGTTATGGATGGTATATAACCTGAGATTAAGAATGGAAGCGATCCAAAGATACTCATCGCAATCCAGGAAAAGGTTACAACAGCGAAACCATCGCGCACTCCTAACTCTACCGAAGTTTGCTTAAAACTGAAGTAGAGTACTGCACCAACACTAAAACATATTAATGAAGAAATGATAATCGATCCTATAGAGCCATCCGAATAATAAAGTGAGAATGGAATAGCGATAAGCATCGCCGTTCCGATAAAAATAATAATTAACCCGATTATAGCAATAACGGATTTGATGTTCATAGAATTTTACTTATTGAAAAATTTTTCTACGTCAGGAATAGCTTGAGGTAAGGCAAATACTACAACCCTATCGTTCGGATTAATTTTCGTTGAGCCAACCGGAATAACAACAGAATCACCTTTGATAATACATCCAACGATAGCTCTTTCAGGGAATTTCACATCCATAAGTTGTTTTTTAGTAACTTGTGAACCTTTTTGTGCAACTAACTCGATTACTTCAGCATCGACCCCATGAAGAGTAGCAACAGAAAGAATTTCACCCTTGCGAATAAATTTTAAAATAATCTGTGCAGCAGAAAGTTTTTTATTGACCGCAACATCTAAACCGATTGTTCCAGCTAATGCAACATAGTCGGTATTTTCTACAAGCGCTATAGTCTTTGGAACTCCTAAATGCTTTGCCATCAAACAAGAGATAATATTCGTTTCTTCATCTTCTGAAACTGCAATGAATACATCCATGTCCATTATGCCCTCCTTAGCTAAAAGATCGATGTCTGAACCTTCCCCGTGAATAACTAGTGCGCAAGCTCTAAGGTACGATCTTTTTTCGATTCAATGATTTTTACACTATATTCTTCCTCAAGAAGCTCAGCTACCTTGCTGCCAATTTTCCCTCCGCCGAGTATCATTACATTTTCAACCCTCTCACCTTCTTTTCCTGCCAAGCGTAACAAATCCTGAACATATTCTGTTTTACATACGACAAAAACCTGATCATTTTTTTTAATTACATCATTACCGGTAGGAATTATCGTGCGTGCACCCCGACTGATTGCTACAATTCGAAATATCAACTCTCCCGACTCAGTTCCGATATCACGAAGCATTTTATTAATAATCGGACTGTTGATATTGAGTCGAAGACCAATGATTTGAATTCTCCCTTCACCAAATTCGAGAACATCGGTAGCAGTTACACGTTTAACTAATCTCTCTATCTCGTCCGCTGTAACTAATTCAGGAAAGATTGAGAGGTTAATACCCAGATGTTCTGGTTTAACCAAAACATCGGGTGAACTAAACTCAGAATTACTGATGCGTGCAATCGTTCGCTTCGTCCCCATTTTACTTGCTATCTGACAAGCAAGCATGTTGATTTCATCATGAGGGGACACACCGACTAATAGGTCAGCATTTTCAGCACCTGCTTGGGCAATAAGTTTTGGGCTGATGCCACTGCCCTCTAAGGCAAATACATCTAAACTTTCGTTTACTCGTTGGACTCGTTCTTCATCATTATCGATGACAACGATATCGTGGTGCTCTTGGGAGAGGATTTTGGCAAGATGAAAACCGACCTCTCCTGCACCGACTATTATTATTTTCAATTATTTAAATACTGGAAGTTATACATAATGAGCGAGGGATAATTTCAGTATTTTTTTGATAAATGGCAAATTTGATGAATAATCCATTAACGGTAATATTTTTAAATTCAGATAATTTTCTCTTGCATTTATACCTAATAAATCGTTAAATTGATACACGTATTTCAACTCATTAACAATCAATCAAATGAAAGGATATTTATGAAACTTCGAATGGTCCTCATCCTTACACTAACCATCATCGTTTCTGTGGCACTCGTCAGCGCTCAGACGAAGAGTGATGTTATAAAGAATACATCGGATAAAAAATCAGATTGTCCGATGCATGCATCAAAATCCGAAGTTAAGGATGTAAAAAAGTGTGATCAACCAAAAGAATGCTGTAAGAAAGATAAAGCAGATTGCGATATGACTAAGAAAGATTGCTGCAAAGATAAAGTTACAAGTGAAAAGACTATGAAGGATTGCTGCAAGAAAGATGGTAAAATATCGGACAACTGTACACACAGCGAAAAAGAAAAGTGTGATAAATCCAAAGCCGACATGAAAGATTGCCCTATGGGTAAAGCAAAAACATCTGAAGCAAAAGAAACAGAAAAGAAAAACGATTAAAAAGTAAATTTTAATTTTCAAGCCGTCCAAAATTATTTGGGCGGCTTTTATTTTTTAATCTTATCCTAAAGGATTTGTGTATGAAGTACTTTCTTATGGTTGTTTTTCTTTTCATCGGATGTAAGAAAAATGAAAATATTGAGGTAGCCGTTATTAAGGTCCCAACGATTATATGCGATATGTGTGAAGAGACGATTAAGAAAGCAATCTTTTTGAATCTTCAAGGCGTAAAAGATGTAACCATCGATACTGAGGCGAAGACCGTAGCCGTAACATACGTTCCCAAGCAAACAAACATCGAAACAATTGAGCGAACTATTACACGCGCTGGCTATGAAAAAAAAAAAAAAAAAC
>JACQYX010000118.1 GCA_016207985.1 Ignavibacteriales bacterium
AAGTCCGTGGACAAGCGCATGGAGCTTCACAACGTACACTCCACCAGTACCATCAGCGCCAACGCTCTCCTCCCCAGCCAACGGCACAACCGATGAAGTAACATTGATAACGCTGTCGTGGAATTCTGCCACATACGCAACGAGCTATATCTATCAGGTATCGACTAACTCGAACTTCTCACAACTGTTCAAACACGATTCAACAGCTTCAACTGCATGTATTATAAATGGCTTATTGGAAAATACATACTACTGGCGGGTGAAGTCGAAGAACGTAAGCGGCAGGAGCGGATGGTCGAGTGCTTGGAGCTTTTCGATAGTAGAGCCAAGTGGCAGCGATCCCTGCGCTTCATACAGCTCAATGTCGGCAATGGATGAATTTACAGTGTCAGACCTCGATGGCAATCAGCAGGTTTTATATGTGATTAATAATGGACGGGCGCTCGAGAAGCATCTCGATAAAGATTGGGAGATGCCACCCGATCCGCTGGAGGGAATATTCGGTGCAAGGTTTCACTCTGGGAAATACATAGAGGATATTCCTCTCAAAGAGAAAAACCCGAAGGAAATTAAAATCAAAGTAAAAGATGCGAGTTACCTGCTTACACTGCATTGGAAGCTGCAGGGAGATAACAACATCAAGTACTGGCTTACGAAGTGGAACGGCAATGGGAAGATACAGCTTACAGATGAAACGGGCAGTTATGTGATTGAATCACCTGGAGGTAATGGTAAGAAAGGTGGCGATATCATTATCGAGGCGACATCGAGTGATCCGTGTTTACCAACAGAGAAGGCACGTGCAACAAGACCGAGTGAAGAAGTGTTGGCAGGAATCCCACTTGTTACAGAGCTGAAGCAGAACTATCCCAATCCTTTCAATCCGATAACGGTGATACACTACTCGCTTGCCGAAGATAGCTGGGTAAGCTTGAAAGTGTACAATATTTTTGGACAAGAAGTAGCGGTATTGGTGGATGAATCCGCCTCAGGCGGACAGAAAGCGGGATATAAATCAGTCATGCTCGATGGCACCAACCTTGGCACAGGTGTATACTTCTATCAGATGAAAACAAAAAGCTATACAGCGTCAAGGAAGCTCTTGTTGATGAAGTAAAGAAAGCTATTCAGAAGGTTACCTTCTCCATCTGAAGGTAACCTTCATTCTTATTTGCGTCTTATTGTTTCAATCCGTATAATTATCCACATTATAAAAATCATCTTAGCATTCTACCATATTTTATAGGAAATGCATATGAAACAAAAATTTCTTATCTACATTTCTTGTATCATGTTGGGATTGAGTGTCTCGTTTGCCCAGCTCAGCGTGAAATACGAGAAATTTACACTCCCAAACGGTTTGACGGTAATCCTCCACGAGGATCATTCAATACCTGTGGCAACGTGCAACATCTGGTATCATGTCGGGTCGGGGAATGAAAAACCTGGACGAGCCGGATTTGCACATCTCTTTGAGCATTTAATGTTCGAAGGCTCGAAGAATGTACCGGAAGGAAAGTTCGATGAATGGTTAGAAGCAGCCGGCGGAGATAACAACGGCTCGACCAGTTCGGATAGAACAAACTATTGGGAAAATTTTCCGAACAGCGCACTTGAGCTTGCACTTTTCCTCGAGGAAGATAAAGTTCAGCTTCCACGTTTATACATCAATTGGCTCACGCCAGAACATTTCTCCCCCGGTGATGCTGAGCTTGATATCCTTGCGAATGTTCTTGCTGGCGGAAAGAACTCACGGCTCTACAAGCGACTCGTATACGATCTTCAGATTGCACAAGATGTAACTACGTATCAGGATGCAAGTATGCTTAATTCCACTTTCTCGATAATCACAACGGCGCGGAGCGGTCACTCATTAACGGAGCTTGAAAAAGTGATTCGTGAAGAAATAAATAAAATCAAGAATGAAGCGCCAACGATTCGAGAAGTTCAGCGGGCGGTCAATCAATTTGAATCGAGCTTTCTCATGCGGATGGAGCGTGTCGGTGGATTTGGAGGTAAAGCCGATCTCTTGAATGCGTATTATGTCGAGACAGGCAATCCGGATTATTTCAACGAAGATCTCGCACGATATAAAGCACTGACACCGGAAGACGTCCAGAGTGTTGCACAAACTTATTTACGCGATGACGGCGATGTTGTGCTGAGCATCGTGCCGCAGGGGAAAAAAGAATTAGCCGCTGAGAAAGGAGAGAAGCAACAATGAAAAAGTTAAAAGTCTGCGCCAGAGGCGCATCCGCCTCCGGTGGAAAAATGCAAAATGATATTAACAATGTTATCTTGAACGTAGCGAAGGATATGATGTGGGTATTAATATTCGCTTTCTTATTCGTCAATCTATCACCTGCACAAAATCCAGATCGCTCAAAACCTCCTGAGCTTGGACCGCCACCATCGTTGAATCTTCCTGCAATCCAACATCTTAAACTTTCGAATGGGATACCGGTTGTTTTCATGGAAAAACATCAGGTTCCATTAGTGGAAGTAGAGCTTTTAATTCGGGCAGGTGTAGTAAACGATCCCAAAGATAAGCCCGGACTTGCTAATATGACGGCAGCCATGATGGAAGAAGGAGCCGGAACACGAAATGCCCTCGAATTGGCAGACGCAATCGATTTTTTAGGTGCGAATATTTCTGCATATGCAAGCTGGCACACATCGGGTGTTTCGATGTTCACTCCGCTCTCAAAGTTAGATGATGCACTGTCGCTTTTTGGGGATATGTGTTTGCGACCGACATTTCTGAAGGAGGAATTGGAGCGAAATCGGAAAGAGCGACTCACAACATTAATACAATGGCACGATGAGCCAAGGGCGATTGCATCGGTGCAGTTTAGTAGAACAATATTCGGTGGCGATCATCCATATGGCCGCGGTAGTATAGGAAACGAAAAATCGATCCGTTCTTTCAAGGTCGATGATCTTAAAAATTATCATCGAACATATTTCCGTTCCAATAATGCTCAGTTGATTGTAACGGGCGATGTAACCGCTGCCGATATACTTCCCAAA
>JACQYX010000129.1:0-1505 GCA_016207985.1 Ignavibacteriales bacterium
ACGAATACTCCAAACGAGCTAAACGTTTTTCATCTCAGAAAATTTCAACACCCGATAATTGGACCTGCTTCAATATCTAAAGAAGCTGGTGCATATGCCGGAGAAGCAATCGAGATAGCGGCTGAGCTGTTCAAACAAAATTTAGTCGATGGAATCGTAACCGCACCAGTTTCCAAAGAAGCACTTAAAAAGGCAGGTTATCGCTTTACAGGGCACACAGAGATGCTTTCGAAAATTTTCGACATCGAAAATGTATTGATGCTATTAATAGCAAACAAATTTAGGATTGGATTAGCAACTATCCATATACCGTTATCTAAAGTAGTACGATCCCTTTCAAAAGAATTGATAATCAAAAAAATCACTCTTCTACATACGTCATTAAGGAACGACCTTGCGATTCGAACTCCAAGAATTGCAATCCTCGGATTAAATCCACATGCAGGTGAAAATGGGAATATTGGAAATGAAGAAATAAGAATAATAACACCCGCTATTCAATTTGTTAAGAGAAAAGGCATAATTGCTTATGGCCCTTTTTCTGCCGATGGATTTTTTGGAACTCATGCTTATAAAAAATACGATGCTGTACTTGCAATGTACCACGATCAAGGATTGATTCCATTGAAAATGTTGGGATTCAACGTTGGTAGGTTTGCCGATAGTTCGCACGTCTCCCGACCACGGGACTGCATTTGAGATCGCGGGAAAAGGAATTGCGAATCCATCAAGCATGATAGAAGCAATAAAGCTCGCAGCAAAAATCATCAACAATCGAAAGCGAAAAAGAAAATGATTCGATTCGAAAAAGTTTCTGTTTCTTTTGATAATCAGCCGATACTTCTTAATGTAGATTTGCACATCAAGCCCGGTGAGTTTATCTCACTTGTTGGTGAGTCAGGTGTGGGGAAAACAACACTGCTGCGCTTGATTTACTTCGATGTGTTTCCCGATAATGGAACGGTATCCGTTGCTCAATATTCCTCAGAGAAAATAATCCGCCTAAGGCGGAAGCGAGAAATCCCAAAGTTGCGGAGAAAAGTTGGAGTAGTTTTTCAAGATTTCAAGCTCCTCGAAGATCGGAACGTTTATGATAATGTCGCTTTTGCATTACATGTGACCGGTGTGAAGCGAAATGAAATCGGGAAGCGTGTGTTACGTGTGCTGGCAGATGTTGGATTAAGTCATAAACGCGATAATATGCCTGAAGAACTTTCCGGTGGCGAACAACAGCGAGTTGTGTTTGCACGAGCATTGGTGAATGAACCAATCGTTCTGCTTGCAGATGAGCCGACAGGCAATCTCGATCCAACAACAGCGATGGATTTATTACAACTAATGAAAACGATTAACTCACGTGGGACAGCGGTGGTTTTAGCAACACACAATTATGAGCTAGTTAGAAAAACTACCGGTAGGATTACTCAAATTAAGGATGGGAAGGTCAGTGAGATTGAGAGTATATAATATGGAAAACCTCCGACTTCTGACCAAGCATTAATCCA
>JACQYX010000129.1:1519-9816 GCA_016207985.1 Ignavibacteriales bacterium
AGCCACCGCACATTCCTTGCAATCTCACTTCAGCGATGTCATCATCGGTAATTCTAACCAACTCAACATCACCACCATCTGCCTCAAGATACGGTCTGCACATTGCAAGTGCCATCTCGACTTTTTCCTGAACTGTTAATTGTTTCTGTTCTTCCATTTTCTATACCCTAAATATTGATTTCGATTTTCTGATTCGTTTTCCCTGACAACTGATGAATACTAAGTTGTGCAGCCATATTCCGTGTAAGTTTACGGATAAATTTTGATTGGTTTGAATCCGGTTCTAAAACAACAATCGGTTTACCAATATCGCTCCCAACTCGGATCGGAGTATAAATTGGAATCTCACCTAAGAATGGTATTTTAAGCTCATCGGCAGCTTTCTTGCCGCCGCCTGAATGAAATATATCTTCACGTTGACCGCAGTGACTGCAGATGTAGTAGCTCATGTTTTCAATAATTCCGAGAACCGGCACATTTACCTTATCGAACATCGCATATGCTTTTCGTGCATCTGCAAGTGAAATATCTTGCGGTGTCGTAACTACAACCGCACCCGAGAGAGGAATTGTTTGAACAAGTGTTAGATGTATATCACCAGTACCGGGAGGTAAATCGAAGATGAGATAATCAAGCTCACCCCAATGTACATCGGTCATGAATTGTTTTATTGCGCCACTCACCATCGGTCCTCGCCAAATTACTGCTTGCATCGGATCGACGAGAAATCCTATCGACATTACTTTAACGCCGTGAGCTACGAGCGGTTCCAATTTTTGTTCCCTAATATTCGGTCGTTCATTAATTCCCATCATCAATGGAATACTCGGTCCATAAATATCTGCATCGAGTAAACCGACTTTTGCACCATCGAGTGCGAGTGAGACAGCAAGATTAACAGCCACAGTTGATTTTCCAACTCCACCCTTTCCGCTTGCAACTGCAATAGTTGTCTTCACGTTCGGTAGAAGGTCAATATGCTGCTGAACGCTATTCATTCTCACATTCGATGTCATCTCGATATTGATTTTTCCAACTCCTTCGATCTGATTTCGAACTGCAGTTTCAGCTAATCTTTTGAATTCATCGCGTACCGGACATGCAGGTGTCGTCAACTCAATTTTAAAGCTGACATCTTGACCTTTGATTTGGATATTCTTTACGAAATTTAAGGATACAATGTCCCGATTCAAATCAGGATCCCGAACGATTTTTAATGCTTCTAAAATATTTGTTTCTGTTAATGGTTTTTTCATTTGATAATTATTGTACTAATGTTAAATAAATATAATAGAGATTCTAAAGAATCACTATTATTGTCACCCTGAACGAAGTGAAGGGTCTAAAATCCACTAGATTAAGATGTTTCGCTTCGCTCAACATGACAAAAAAGAAATTCACATTCCATACATTGCAATAATTTCATCTCGCTTCTTGCCAAGTATATTGTACCTTGCACCAACTTTTGTGAATGCTGCAACTGCTTTATCGATATGTTCGATTTCATGATCGGCAGAAATCTGCGTACGAATACGTGCTTGTCCTTGGGCAACCACAGGGAAGAAGAAACCGATTACGTAAATTCCTTCTGCATACATATCTCTTGCTACATCTTGTGCGAGCTTTGCATTATATAACATCACGGGCACAATAGGAGTTTCACCTTCTTTGATATCCAGACCGGCTTTGGTCATCTTCTCACGGAAGTATTTCGTATTTCTCTCAAGCTTATCCCGTCGCTCTGTTGTTTTAGAGATTAAGTCGATAACTTTTATTGAAGCGGCAACCACAACCGGTGGAACGGTGTTCGAGAAAAGATATGGACGAGCGCGTTGCCTGCATAAATCGACAATCTCTTTTCGCCCGCTGATACAGCCGCCAGTTGCACCACCGAGAGCTTTACCCAGCGTTGTCGTAATTGCATCAATCCGACCCATGACGCCAAAATGTTCATGTGTACCACGACCTGTTTTCCCAATAAAGCCAGAGGCATGAGAATCATCAACCATCACCATTGCATCATATTTATCGGCGAGATTGCAAATTTCATCCAACTTTGCCATATCACCATCCATCGAAAACACACCATCGGTAATGATCATACGGAATCTACAATTTTGTGTCTCCTGTAATTTCTCTTCGAGATGCGACATGTTGTTGTGCTTATAATTGAAGAGTTGTGCTTTGCTCAGTCGCATACCGTCAACAATCGAAGCATGAACAAGTCGATCCGAGATCATCGCGTCTTCCTTATTGAGTAAAACCTCGAAGATTGCCGCATTTGCTTCCATACATGAACTCGTTGTGAATATCTTGTGTTCCGCAAATAAATCGAACTGATGACATCCCGTAACCTCTGTTATCGAGACCATTGTGAGCGGCTTTTACGACCTCGGGATGACTTGATAGTCCGAGATAATTATTCGCACAAAAATTTAATACTTGCTTCTGCGGTGCTCCAAGAGGGAATTCAACCTTTATATTTGCAGCTTGTGGCGATTCAATGTACCGCTCTTCTTTGAACAATCCACCTTGACGAATATTATTTAGCTCACCGTTGTAAAATACTTTTGCTTTATCGCTGTATGCCATTTCTCCTCCTTAGATTTTTGTAAAATCATTAAGAAGTTTGATTATTTTGTTCACAGAATCAAACGCTTCCGGTGTTGCTTTATCATCGGGTATCTTAATCTGGAATTTTTTCTCGAGGAACATTTTCAGAGAAACCATCGAGAACGAATCAACTATACCGCTTGAAATAAGTTTAGTGTTTTCATTGACGTCCACACCAGAATCTTCCTCAAGATATTCTTTCTTAACATAATCTATAATCATTTTTTTAACATCTTCAGACATATTTACTCCAATATTTAAAGTTAATTTATTTTACCCTCTCCCCAGTCCCCTCTCCCAATTGGGAGAGGGGATATAGGGGTAAGGATTTAATCGTTTTCTAAAGTTGATGTATCACCTATTTCCTCGCCCCACTCCTTCGCACGGAGAAGTCGACGCATGATTTTGCCGCTCCGAGTTTTCGGAAGTGATGGAACAAACTCAATCTCCTGCGGCATGGCAAGCGGCGAAAGTTTTTTTCTGATAAAATTCATAATATCCAATTCCATATCATCGCTGAACGGCTCCACCAAAGACCTGATGTAACTGCTCCCCTCTCTGGGCCTGACATCTATCAGTTCCTTCAGCTGGAAAAAGATGTCCTGCCGTGTTAATTACATCGTCATCGCGACCGACAAACCAGAAGTATCCTTCGTTATCGATACTTGCACGATCGCCGCAGATGTACCAGTCGTTTTTAAATTTACTATCGTAAGTAACTTTGTTGTTCCAATAAGTTCGCATCATCGAGGGCCAACCGGGTTTAAGAGCGATAAGACCAACCGTACCGGGAGTTGTTATAGGTTCATGAGTTTTAGTGTTCAACACGGTGGCGGTAATACCCGGGAACGGTTTTCCCATCGAGCCGGGTTTGATTTTCATTCCCGGATTATTTGTAATCACCATCGCACCGGTTTCAGTTTGCCAATATGTATCATAGAACGGTTTGCCGAATGCTTTCTCCGACCAAATTACAGCTTCTGCATTTAACGGCTCAGCAACGCTTGCAAGATGCCGAAGCGAGGAAAGGTCATACTTTTTCACAACGTCAAATCCTTCCTTCATCAACAATCGGATTGCAGTCGGGGCTGAATACCACATCGTTACTTTGTACTTCTGGATAAACGCGTACCACTTCTCGGTTCCAAATCCGGCATCGAGAACGACCTGTGTAACACCATTCGCCCAAGGACCAATAATTCCATAAGATGTACCTGTTACCCAACCCGGATCGGCAGTGCACCAATAAATATCGTTAGTTTGTAAATCAAGCACCCATTTGGATGTAATGTATTGAGCAATGATGGATGAATGGACATGTTGAGCTCCTTTTGGTTTTCCGGTTGTACCAGAAGTGTAATGAAGAACAGATGGAACCTCAGGACCAACTTTCACAATATCGAACTTATCAACTTTTTGTGCTCTCTCCATCCAGAAATGAATTTCATTAACCTGTGGTTGTGAATCATCTGCATCTATCACGATTATCTTGGTAAGATTGGGCAATTTACTTTTTATCTTTCGAACTTTGTGAAGATGTTTCTTTTGAATCATGATCGCTTTCGTCTGTGCATCATCCAGTCGAGTGAACAACGCCTCTTCACCGAATGCGGAAAAAAGCGGCTGAGCAATGCCGCCCATCTTCAAGATGCCGATGAAACCAATGTACAACTCTGGAACCTTGTCCATGAACAGACATACTCTGTCACCTGTTCCTATTCCATTATCCTGTAAAAACTTAGCAATCGTATTGCTGTATACGCGAATATCATCATAAGTGAATTTCTTAACTTCACCTGTATGCCCTTCCCACATTAAACCCAATTTTTTACCGTTGCCTTTTTCGCAGATCCGGTCGCTGCAATAGTAACCGATGTTGTACATCCCATTTTTACCGTATTCTAATTCTTCCTCCGCTTGTTTCCATTTGAATGTTTTATATCTTTCTTCGTATGAACCGATATTACTCATAATCTCCTTTTTGTTTATCCTTCTAAAAGAACTAATGCTACAATATAATTTTTTGAAATTGAATGTGAACTATGAATTTTTATGATCGACCTATCATCAGCGATCTTCTTAAAAATACCTGCAAGATGAATAATCCAATCTTGCGCTACTACTACGTCATGCCAGTATGATCCTTGAGTTAATTCACAACCTAACGCTTTCATCACTGCTTCTTTAAAAGCGAAAACGGCAGCTAGGTGAACATCATTACGTCCGCCCGCTGGAATCTCTGAAATCTCTTTTCGTGTCAGTATCTGTTCGATGAAATCTGGGTTATTCATTATTTCCTTAAACCTATTAATCCCAACGATGTCGACGCCGATGCCTTTGATCATATTCTGATACTCACGGTCTCAACAACACTTTCAGTGCGTCACCGTTGATTATCGCTTGAAAACCTTTATCGTAATCATTCAGAGGGAATTGATGCGTAACGAAGCCGGCTTTCATGAAACGTTTTGCCAATCCTTTCTTCAAGATTGTAGTCATCATATCCCATGTCGACCACACACGTCTTCCAATAACACCGTGAATCGTAATGCCAGGGAAAATAACATGCTTAGAGAAATCGAGAGGCATCGTTCCACTTGTTAATCCGAGCAGTGCTATCTCACCGCCCATCCGTACAACTTTGAATGCATCTTCATATGCATGATAACTCCCCGACATTTCGAGAACGGCATCGACACCCGCACCGTGATTTTGCTCTTTGGCAATTTTGTAAAACTCTTTCTTTTCTTCGGTGATTGAAACATCAAAGCATATATTCGCACCGAGCGAACGAGCCATTTTAAATTTTAATGCTTCCAACTTTCCATGTGTGTTCTCGCCAAACGAGGCGTCCGTTACCAAAATCTTCTTTGCACCCACTCCCTTTGCAATAGCTACCGACATAAGTCCGATGACACCGAGACCAAGCACTGCAACAGTTTTTCCTTTAATTGCTTTTAGAACTTGAACTGTATGTGCAGCATTACCAATTGCATCCATAAAACCGACTATCTCTTCCGGGATTTCTCCGTTCTTGAAGATAAGTACATTCTCAACAGGCAAAACAATATATTCTGCATACGAACCATCACCGTGTAATCCGCGGATGACTGTATTCGTACAAACATGATAATCGCCTAACTTGCATTGGGCACACTCACCGCAAGTAACGTGCATCTCAGCAGTTGCAATAAAATTTTCATTCAAATAACTGATGAACGATTTATCCTTCGCAATTTGAGCAGCAGTTCGGTCCTTTACAAATTTTCTAATTTCTTTATACTCTTTCGACTTTTGGATCACTTGATTTGCGAGCTTCAATTTTGCTTTACTGCCTGCGTCGGTGATTCGTCCGCAGAATTCATGCCCTATCGTTACACCTTCGGGTGATATGTTTGCCATACTATTCTTGAGCGAATCTTTGGAATTGTAAATCCCAACATCGGTACCGCAAATTCCGGCAGCAACAACTTTGAATTGCACATCATTCGGATTTTGAACTACAGGTTTTTCTCTTTCTACAAGCTGAAAACCTTTTTGCCAAGTTTGATCTGGATATGGTTTTGGTTTTATTACAGCTTTCATATATTCACCATTCAAATTCTTTATGTTATTGTGGATTTAATAAGTCGTGCACAAAACGATCCATCGATATGATGACGATGAGGAAACGTTTCTACAAATCCATCTGGAGTTACAACCGATTTATTTACAAACCTCGCTGCATCATCAATGCTGAAGTCTGAATGACTTTTCAAAAAAGCTCCAATAAGCTGTCCATTTTCCTCAGGTTCAGTTGTGCATGTACTATAAACCAGGGTACCGCCGGGTCTGAGTAGTTTCGATGCACTCTCAAGTAGACTATATTGTTGTTTAACAAGTCGTGGAATATCTTCCGGCTCACGCTTCCACTTGATATCGGGTTTTTTCCTCAGCGTGCCTAATCCAGAACATGGTGCATCCACAATAATTTTATCTGCAGTCGGTATATCCAAGTTTACAGCATCCGTCGCAATGAATTGCACATTCTTGATCCCGAGTCGCTCAGAGCTCATCTTAATTAAATTAAGTTTACTTTCATACTTATCTACAGCAACAATTTCACCCTGATTCTGCATCAGCTCTGCAATAAAAGTTGTTTTACCCCCCGGTGCCGCACACATATCGATGATTCTCTCACCGGGTTGAGGATCCAGGAGTAACACCGGTAAAGCTGCACTTTCGTCTTGAATCGAAAAATACCCGCTCTGAAAAATATTCAACTGAGAAATTCCGGAGAGACTCTTTACCTTGATGAAGTAGTCTATAAAAGTTGAGCCCTGAAATGGTACATTTTGCTTTTCGAGTAATGAGATAAAATCGGTTGGCGTAATCTTAAGTTTATTGATTCGAAGTGTCAATCCGGGGACTTCGTTATTAATGACAAGAAATTTCTCAAGCTCCTCTCTCCCAAATCGTGTTAACCATCGTTTTACTATCCATGCAGGATGGGAATAATAAACTGCAAGATATTGTACAAGGTCTTCTTCAGGATTTGGATAATGAATTCCATCAAGAGTTCTGATAATATTTCGTAATACTGCATTTACAAAGCCGGCAAACTTTTCACCGCGGATACGTTTGACGAACTCAACTGCTTCATTCACTGCTGCATATTGAGGAACATGCGTGAGGAAGAGAATTTGATAAAGAGCCACGCGAAGAGAATTTCGGACATTCACTTCGGATTTTGAAAAATTCCCATGTGTAAATCCGTTTAAAATCCAATCGAGCCGCCCCTGCCATCGCAACACACCATGAACTATCTCGGCAAGTAAGCTCTTATCGATATCTGCAACATCTTTCGATTTAAGTTCCACATCGAGAAGTTTATCAAGGTACGAATCGGTTCGCTCCACTCGATTAAGGATTTTTATCGCAGTTCCTCTTGGACCAGCATATAAAGTCGGCTTTTCGTTCGTCTGAACTTCTTCTTTTTTAACTTCCACCGCTTCCGAATTCATTTCACACCCGCACTTTTTCTTTCTTCCATCGTATCTTTGAAAATCTTCCGCACTAATTTCTCGTAACTTGCAGTCAGATTGACATTACGACGCGCCATAACCTTCTTCATCGTGTCAATCGATTTCTCAAGATCGTAGGCAGTGAATTGTTTCTCTCCACCCCAAGCAAATGAAGGAATGAACTTGGATGGAAATCCGGAACCATAAATATTGGACGAGATACCTACAACTGTTCCGGTGTCAAACATAGTATTAATTCCCGACTTAGAGTGATCGCCCATTGTTAAGCCAACAAATTGCAAACCTGAGTCAATCATTTTACCATTAACATACACCCTGACGGTACCGTAATTATTCTTCAGATCGCTTGTGTTCGTATCGGCACCGATGTTAATCCAACTTCCAAGATACGAATGGCCAAGAAATCCATCGTGCTGCTTATTTGAGTATGATTGAATGATAGATGCTTCAACTTCTCCACCAACTTTGCACCATTTACCAATCGAAGTGCCGTGATAAATCTTGGCACCAATTTTTATGATTGAATTATCTCCGATGAAAACAGGACCTTCGATGACTGCGTTCGGCATGATTGTTACATTAATGCCGATGATGATCGGACCTTTCTCAGCATCAAGCACAGCACCCGGCTTAATTTTGGATCCTTTCCCGATGATGATA
>JACQYX010000130.1 GCA_016207985.1 Ignavibacteriales bacterium
ATTGCGGCACAGGCAGGATTCATTGACGGTCCGCGTGTGTTGTCAAATATGGCATTAGATCGTTGGATGCCTACAAGGTTCGCTACACTCAGCGATCGTTTGGTTACACAAAATGGAATTTTAATTATGGGTGGCGGAGCGCTTATATTGATGATAGCTACACATGGCTCGGTTCGATTTCTTGTCGTTCTTTACAGCATAAACGTATTTATTACTTTTGTTTTATCTCAACTGGGCATGGTTCGCCACTGTTGGATAGAACGCAAACAAGAAAAGCATTGGGAAAAGAAATTACTAATCAACGGGATTGGATTGCTGTTGACATCGTTTATACTTGTCTCGGCGTTCTAAAGTTCTTTGAAGGTGGCTGGATTACACTAATAATTACAGGCGGACTTGTGGGGGTTGTCGTTCTTGTCCGACGTCATTATACTCAAATACAAAAACTTCTAGGTCGTTTAAACTCTCTCGTCAATGTTGTTGAGTCTGTTGACAATCCTATTACTCCGCAAGATATCAAGAATCCCAAACCGGAAGCGGCATACAATCCTAAATCCAAAACAGCCGTCATAATGGTGAATGGTTTCAACGGGCTGGGTTTGCATACGCTGTTCAGCGTGATCAGATTGTTCGGAGACATGTACAAGAATTATATTTTCGTTGAGGTCGGAATTTTTGATGCCGGTAATTTTAAAGGCATAACGGAAGTCGATCGACTACAAGCCTCGGTTAAAGCGGATGTTGACCGTTATAAAAATTATATGAGAGAAAACGGATATTATGCCGAAGGTTTTACGGCAGTAGGCATTGATGTTGTTGAAGAAGTCTCTCTGCTTTCGGAAAAAATTCTTGAGAAATATCCGCAGGCGGTCTTTTTCGGTGGACAACTTGTATTTGGAAAAGAATCTTTCTTCGCCCGCTGGCTTCACAACTATACAATTTTTGCAATACAGCGAAGATTTTACCAGCAGGGAACTCCAGTCGTCATATTACCAATCCGGGTGTATTAAACCGGGAAAACATTGAAAAGTTCTTTTTTGCTTTATTGATTTTTCCTTCTTTTATTTGTAAGATAATGCAATCTAAAGTTATCAAATTAACGAATTCAAACTCTTGAAATCCAAACGTCTCGGCATCTGGCTCGCTTTGATTGTGGAAGTTGTGCTTCTCACGATTCTAACGTCTTCATTTGGCGGCGGTAACTTCTTCGAGTCGACATTCCTTAACTGGTCTAATATCTCACAAGTAATAAGAGCATTGTCGTTCATAGCCATCATGGCGGTTGGACAATCGCTTGTAATCATTACAGCAGGTATTGATTTATCTGTCGGCTCTATACTCGGACTTTCCGGTGTCGTAACCGCAGTGTTAATGAATAACGGATTCGATGTAGCTTCATCGGCTATACTCGGTTTGGTTGTAGGATCGCTCTGTGGCTTGGCGAATGGGTTACTTATTACAGAAACAAAGCTTCCTCCGTTCATTGCAACGCTTGGAATGATGAGTATCGCTCGCGGTTTAGCATTCGCACTAACAGGCGGAGAGACTATCCGAAATTTACCGGCAGAATTTTTGACTCTTGGTCAAGGAACAATCTTGAGCATACCGATTCCAATTATCATAATGGCAATCTTCGCATTCGTTGTTGGATATTTCTTGAAAGCCACAAAATGGGGGCGTTATGTTTATGCCATCGGTGGGAATGAAGAAGCATCCCACTTCAGCGGTGTGAATGTTGCAAGAATGAAAATTTTAGTTTATACTTTATGCGGCTTTGCTGCGGGAATTGCAGGCGTTTTATTCACTGCACGATTTGGTGTCGGACAATCTACTGCCGGACTTGGTTACGAGCTTGATGTCATCGCTGCTGCAGTTATTGGCGGAATAAGTCTGAGCGGCGGGCGTGGAACAATTCTCGGCGCTATCATCGGCTCATTGCTGATGGGTATACTTCGCAACGGACTGGTTCTGTTGAACGTCTCTGCATACTGGCAGCAGGTAGCAATTGGACTTGTAATTTTGTTAGCTGTAATATTGGATAGAAAGACAAAACGATAACCCTCACCCCCGCCCGCCTACGGCGTTCGGGCGGGCTATAATCCCTCTCCCAAAGTGGGAGAGGGATGTCACGAAATGACAGGGAGAGGGTCAAACAAGAAAATTCAAATTAAAATTTGAGGAATTAAAATGAAAAAACACTTAGTTGTAGTCACTGCCATCATTCTTATTCTTTTTGGTTGCGGCAAGACACAAGAAGAGAAGAAATTAGTTTTTGCATTCGTGCCGAAACTTTTAGACAATCCAGTTTTTCAGGTTGCCTGGCAGGGTGCTCAAGCGGCAGCAAAGGATTTGGGTGGGGGAAAAATAGAAGTTCAGCGTTTTGCACCCGTTAAATCGGATGCCGTTGAGCAAGCACAAATTATCGAAAGTCTTATCGAGAAGAAAGTTGACGGCATAGCTATTTCCGTCAACGATGCCGATGCACTCAAAGAATCTATTGATAAAGCAGTCAATGCCGGAATCCCTGTTGTCACATTCGATTCAGATGCACCGAAAAGCAAGCGAATCTCGTTTTACGGTACAAACAATCCCGGAAGCGGCAAAACAATGGGTGAGTATCTTGTGAAGTATATGGGAAAGAAAGGTAAGATCGCTTTATTAATGGGAACACCCGGTGCCCCGAATCTTGAAGAACGTAAAAATGGATTGGTCGAATACCTGAAAGAATTTCCTGAGATTAAAATTGTAGCGACAGAATATTGTTACGATGATGTCAATAAAGGTGTCAGCGGGATGGAAGCTGTAATGCAGGCACATAAAGATTTAAACGGCTGGATATTGATCGGTGGATGGGGAATATTCACACCGCCGCCCGGTCCGTTTGCTGCAAAGAAACCCGGTGAGGTTACACTTATAGCTTTCGATGCACTACCGGAGGAACTTGATTATGTTCGACAAGGTTACGCCCAAGCACTTATCGGACAAAAGCTCTGGGGATGGGGATATGAGAGTGTTCGCATGCTCAAGGAAATTAAGGGAGGAAAGCAGCTTCCACCAATTATTGATTCTGGTGTCGACATTGTGACGAAAGAAAATGTTGAAGAGTATGCGATGAAGTGGAAAACAGGCAAATTCTAGGTCAATTCAAAATTCAAAAGTCAAAATTAAAATAAAATTGTCTGAAACATTTCGTTGACAACAAACTAATGAAGAACAACCAACAACAAACATCAAGCTGATTATTTAGTAAGGATAATAAATGAAACAAATATTTCTAATAATTACGATCTGCCTAATCTTCATTTCTTGTGGCAAGAAACAAGAATCCAAATCCACCAAAACTATCGGTGTTACTCTTCTTACACGTGCACATGTTTTCTACAAAGATTTAGAAGAAGGATTGCAGACTGAAGCTGCAAAGAATGGTTATGAATTAATAATTACTGCCGGTGATTTCGATCTCGGCAAACAAAGCAACCAGATCGAAGATTTCATCACACGAAAAATCGATGCCATCATAGTTTGTCCGGTTGATTCGCGTGGGGTAGGTCCCGCAATTAAAAAAGCAAATGACGCGAAGATTCCAGTCTTCACTGCCGATATTGCTTCGCAGGAAGGCGAGATCGTCAGTCACATCGCTTCGGATAATGTTGCCGGTGGAAAATTGGCAGGAGAATATCTTGCAAAAGTCTTAAATGGTAAAGGAAAAGTTGCAATCATAGGTCAGCCGACTGTAACCTCGGTGCTGGATAGAACGCAAGGATTCAAAGATGCAATTGCTAAATATCCCGACATTAAAATTGTTGCCGACTTAAACGCTGAGGGCGTTCGTGATAAGGCAATGCAGATTACTTCCGATATTTTGCAGGCACATCCCGATCTCGATGGTATTTTCGGCATCAACGATGATTCCGCACTCGGTGCGCTCGATGCGGTTATGCAGTATAAACGTACTAACGTAAAGATTGTCGGATACGACGCAACACCGCCGGCACGAGATGCGATACTCAAGGATACACCGTTGAAAGCCGATGTTATCCAGAACCCAAAGAAAATCGGTGAGACAACGATCCAGAAAATCAAGGAACATTTTTCAGGTGTAGATGTTCCAAAAGTTGTTCCTGTTGAGGTTGGAATTATGGACAAGGAAGCACTTCAAAAAGAATTAGTAAAGTAGTCGAAGTTGTACCTACACTTACAGAAATATATGACCTTTCCTATAATCCTCCCCTTGGTAAGGGGAGGATGTACAGGCGAACAATTTCTCCCCCTTATTAAGGGGGAGAATAAAAGAGGGGGTCAATGATACCACTCCTCCAAATGCAAAACATCCGCAAGCAGTATCCCGGTGTACTAGCACTATCAGATGTAAGCTTCGACCTTCGAGGCGGGGAAGTCCATTGCCTTGTCGGCGAGAATGGTGCCGGCAAATCCACACTCATGAAAGTTCTCTCCGGCGCTATTAAGAAAGATGGCGGTTCCATTCTTATCGATAGAAAAGAAGTTGATTTTCATTCACCCGCCGATTCACAGCGAGTGGGGATCGGAATGATTTATCAGGAATTCAAATTAGTGCCGGAGCTTACAGTCGCTGAAAATATTTTGTTGGGTAATGAGCCGACCAAAGGAAAATCTCCATTTGTAGATTACCCAAAGATGCACGAGATTTCACGAAATGCGCTTGCTCAGCTTGGTGAAGAAATTCCAACTACGGCAGTAGTAAGCTCGTTAAGTGTTGCACAACGGCAGATAGTTGAAATTGCAAAAGCGATCTCGAAGAAAGTTCGCATACTTGCAATGGATGAGCCATCGGCTGCTCTCACCGAAAATGAGCTGAAAAATCTTTTTACTGTCATCCGTAGATTGAAAGCTGAAGATGTTGGCATCATTTATATATCTCATCGACTCGAAGAAATATTTGAAATCGGTGACCGGCTGACCGTTTTACGTGATGGGAAATTTATCCATAGCTGCAATGTCGCAGAATCAGATCGAAGAAGTCTCGTTCGCTGGATGGTAGGAAGAGAATTGGAACAGGAATATCCTAAGGTCGAATTACAGCGTGGTGATGAAATCCTGAGAGTGGAAAGTATAAATTCTAAATTGCTGGATAATATCAATCTAACCGTTCATCGAGGAGAAATAGTTGGACTTGCTGGGCTTGTTGGCGCAGGAAGGAGTGAGCTTGCTCGAATTATATTTAGTGCCGATCCGAAAGAGGGCGGCTCAATCTATCTTAATAGAAAAGAAATCCATCCACACTCTCCTCGCGAAGCTATCGATCTCGGCATCGGTCTTCTCACGGAAGATCGAAACAAATACGGCTTGATTATGCAGATGAATGTGAGGGAAAATATTTCTCTTTCAAATTTGAGGGATGTTGTAAAGGGACTTTTCATCAATCGTACAAAAGAAAATTCAGTCGCGGATAAATTCACGAACGAGCTGCGGATAAAAACTCCGTCAATAGATCAGGAAGTTGAAAATCTTAGCGGTGGCAACCGACAGAAGGTTGTCCTTGCTCGATGGCTCTTCACGAAATCAAAGCTTCTTATTTTCGATGAGCCAACGGTAGGGATAGACGTTGGTGTTAAATATGAAATCTATAACCTCATCAACCAATTAGCAAAAGATGGCATCGGTGTTATTGTTATTTCTTCCGACCTCCCAGAGCTACTTGGTATCAGTGACCGCATAGCTGTAATGTGGGAAGGAAAACTAACCGGAATTCTTTCTCGAGCCGAAGCTACACAGGAAAAAGTGATGACACTCGCAACTGGCGGTACGGTGGAAGTTAGCAATGTCTGAGAATCTTCCACAAACAAAAAAGTTCAAAACCATTATCGGTGAATTCGGAATCGCTATTGCACTTCTTGCCGAAATTGCTCTTTTCTCATCACTTTCCCCACATTTTTTCACCGCCGATAACATTTTGAATGTAACACTTCAAACATCTATTACTGCAATCATCGCAGCAGGGATGACGTTCGTTATTCTTACAGCCGGATCTACCATTCTCAATTTCATTTCCACTTGCTCTGTGTGCTGGATTAATAGTTGGAATATTTTCTGGTTCGCTTGCGGGTATGTTCGTTACGCGATTCAACATCACTCCCTTCATCGTTACTCTATCGTTAATGACGATATGGCGAGGGGCATCTTATATGTACACAGATGGCAGACCAATTTGGGGATTGCCGGATGAATTCAGCTTTCTCGGTAGTGGAAGAGTTTTCGGTGTTCCAATACCGACAATCATCATGTTCGGCGTTTACATCGTTGCATACACTCTTTTGAAACATACAAAATTTGGTAGATACGTCTATGCCGTTGGTGGTAATAAAGAAGCATCTCGACTTGCTGGCATCGACGTAAACCGGACTTTGTTTTCGGTTTACATTATTAGCGGAGTTCTTGCAGCGATCAGCGGTGTACTATTAGCATCGAGGATGAACTCAGGGCAACCGAATGCCGGCTTAATGTATGAGATGGATGTGATTGCTGCGGTCGTTGTTGGCGGAACGAGTTTATTCGGCGGTCGAGGTTCAATCGTTGGAACATTTTTAGGTGCAATGCTTATAGGTGTACTGCGGAATGGCTTGAATCTCCTAAACGTCGGATCATATGTGCAAATGGTTGTTCTGGGTGTAGTAATTTTACTTGCAGTTCTTCTCGATCAAGTGAGGATGAAATGAAACGATTAAGATATTTTCTCCCCGGACTTCTCGTATTAATCACATCGGTTTCTTATGCTCAGTCTCAGCCGTTCGTTTTCACACTCTTCGGCGGTCTGTTCTTTCCATCGCATGTTGATTTCAAAGAAACCTATCGAACAAATTCTGATATCATCTGGGGGGTTGGCTTCAGTTTGCCTGTAAAATCGACACTTTACATAGGTAGCGACGTATCTTACTTCCGAGCAAAATCGTTGGCGGAATCTTTAACAGATAGCACTATGAAATTGGAAGAACGGTTTATCCACATCGGTGTTTTAAATAAACAACCGCTAACTGGAAGTTTTCTGATTCGACTCTCTGCAGGTCTGAGCTATACAACGATAAAGCAAATATCCTCA
>JACQYX010000131.1 GCA_016207985.1 Ignavibacteriales bacterium
ACATAATCATAGTAGCCCGATTTCAACATTCCTACATTAATCACCATATCGATTTCTTTTGCGCCATCGCGGAGTGCATGCTCAGTTTCAAAAGCTTTAGTTGCGGTCGAAGTTGCACCTAAAGGGAAACCGACGACCGTACACACTTTTACTGCCGTATCTCTGAGAAGTTTCGCACAAATTGATACGTAGCTTGGATTTATACAGACACTTGCGAAATGAAATTTTTTTGCTTCGTTGCATAACTGGATGATCTGTTCTTTCGTAGCTTCGGGTTTCAGAAGTGTATGATCTATCATTCGGGCGAGGTCGGTCTCGATACCGCCTGCAGCTTCGATCCCTATACTGGCACTGACACGCTCAGCACCGTTTTTTAAAATATTTTTTACACCATCTTTGTTATGGACGACGCACAATCCATCAGTACAGACTCCGTCTTTACAGTATACACCGGGTCGGTCACCTAAAATTGATTGAACGATACGATCAATTTCTCTCTGATGCATGAATTTCTTTCGTTTTTTGTTTCAGCATCAATATACGATTTTCTTGGAAAGAATCAAATGCTCCCTATCGGAGCAGGAGCATTTTCTTCGTTTGTGTGAATTCTAGCGTTATTATGCGATAAAAGTACATTCCGCTCGGTAATCCGGCAGCATCCCAATGGATCTCTCGAGTGCCGGGGGATTGGTATCTATCGACCAACACCGCGACCTCACGACCAAGTATATCATATACTACCAAACGGACACGGGTCTGGTTCGTAATCACATACCGTAGAGTAGTCCGTGGATTGAATGGATTGGGATAGTTTTGGAATAATTAAGGGGTGCAACTTTCGGATAACGTTCATCAATATCGGGTGTTATTGTAATATTACGATCGTACCACCAACTTGTAAGACCACCTTCAGCGACTCTGATATCTCCATAATTCCATCCATCATTATCGATTTCACCATCTTTAAATATGACGAAGGCACATCCGACTGAAGATGCATCTTGATATCTACCAATTGATGGACGGTCAATTACCAAATGGTCATCCAAAGGATGCATGGACGATGCAAGCTTTTCATTAATCCTTGAACTATCGGTAACGATCTGAATACCACCAACGGGATTCCACGAGAGAATTCGTGCAGACTGTGGTACACAGCCCACCGCAGACCACACAACAAAAAGGGCGTTACCGACATAAACAGCATCCAATCCCTTTCCGAGTCGAACTGTATCACCTTGAGTAATTTGTGTGGCGAATAATATAGTTGAGTTTGTAAACGACACTCCATTATCATAAGATTCTAAGAAACCTACACTATCTGCATTTGACCATACAATTGCCACACGACCCGAATCGTTTGCTGTTATTACATACTGATCACCGAAATGGATGTATGGCAAAGGGTCGCTCCATGACTGTGCCATAGAAGAATCGAGAAGAAGCGTGTGTGCGGTACCTGAAATTGGTCGTGACGCAACGATGCAAAGTTTTCCGTTAGCGGTATGAACAATTCGTGGTTCTTGAGGTTCATCTAAACCACCCATCCGAGGGAGAAGTATTTCAGTGAATGGATAGATGTATAAGCTGGTGACGATTGTATCGTCAAGATTGCGATTAAATGCAATCACAGGAGTCCCTTGCCAGATTCCAAGAGCAGCAAAGCCAGTGATCGGAGGTTGGATGCTGAATAATTTATCCCAGAAAGCACTCATACTATACTGAGCATATTCGATAAAGTTCATTGAGTCGTCGAGGGTTGATGTTCTTAGAAATGAGACATGAAATTTATTTGATTCAATTTCCCGCACCAAATATTGTGGGGCTGCACCATTAGATTGTATGTCCTAATATCCCGAGAGAGTTGTTGGTGTCGGCTCCCAAAACTGTCCATAAACTTGTATTGGTATGATGCAAACGACAATTAAAAAGAACGATATTGCTCGCATATCATTACCTCTTTCATTTTTTACTTTGGTTATTTAAACTAAATGTCCTTATCGAATCAAAATCATCTTCTTTATTGAAATATAATTTCCGGCTGTCAATTTGTAGAAATAAATCCCGCTCGATACTCCGCTTGCATCCCACTCAACCGACTTGTAACCCGCTTCTTGCATCTCATCAACCAGTGTCGTCACTTCTTGACCAAGTACATTGTACAACTTCAATGTCACCCAACAACTGAATGGTATTTGATATCGAATTATTGTCGATGAATTGAATGGATTTGGATAGTTCTGCTCGAGTGCGAATTCCTTGGGTAGATTATCTTGGTTGCCCAATGTAACAGCAAGTCCTGTAGTATTCTTAAGTGAAATACTTCCTCTGCCTTCCATTACACATAATGTTTTTCCATTCGATTTTAGTGATAACGACTTGTCAGGCGGTTCGGTTATCTCCCAATTTATCTTAATTGGATACGCTTCGGAAAATATGGTAATCGGATATTCGTATATCGCATTCTCTTTTAACGTATCTGGATACTTTGCCACCATGCTGCCTGTGTTCTTGAAACGTGCATCGAAATAAGGTGCAGCTGGAGGTAACTCGCTTTCATCTAAATTTGCAGCCATCAGTTTTTCTTCTGAATCGATGTAAAGTGTCTGCGTCCATCCACTGTTATCGCTGATAACGAGTTTGTTCAGACTTGAATAATCGATCTCTGCAATCTTTGGGATCGATTCAGACGCAATCAATCGCAACGTCCCAGACTGATTTACCTTAACCCAATAACCTCGACCCGCTGTTATGGTTGTTGCTACTGAATATCCTTCCGAATATTTATAAAAATCTCCAATCGTCAATCCAGGACTCTTTACTATGTTTGAAGTCGCTACTGGTTTCGAAATAGTTCCTATCAAATTCCAACCAGCGCTCACCTGGAATGTCATGTCGAGAATCGGATAACCCGGGGCACCGGCATAAGAATATTTTCTG
>JACQYX010000132.1 GCA_016207985.1 Ignavibacteriales bacterium
ATATTCGTTACCGCAAGATTTGTTTTTCTATCAAGATAGTTATTACTGTTTGGAATCGATAAAGTATTATAAATTGTCTTGTTTGTACTTCCCGGGAATGGATCACCAGTATCACCTGCATTCTGGTTACGCTCCAAATCCCATTTACCATCAGCCTGTTCGAGTGCCACCTTGTAATGATCATTGGTTGTAAGATCTGGATACCACTGACCACTATTACCAATTTTATTTTCATCTATATGATATACTAAGAGGCCCTCCCCGCGCAAAGCTTCGTCAAATAATTTCTTACGTCTGTTTTCGATAAGGAAGTATTCATTCCCAGTGCTACCATATGGAATTAGTTTATAAATTGACGAAACATCCTCAACGGGAAGAATTTCCATATCCATAATATCTGAGTCAATCACTGTTGGCTGGGCAAAACCCATCATCACACGCGACCAAGCGTCGGGATGAGCAGGAGAGTTTCCTAAATTACCGTTCCAGCTTCCCGATGCCATTAGACTCCAGCGTCCAAGACCTTTTGAATTCTGATCGTAATCATAGAGATCAGGGAGCTGAAAAACTGCATGAGCCATCTCGTGTGCAAAAACACCACACGTCATATCCCCTGGTTTCGACCAATACTCCGGCTCTATCGAATATGTAAACACATTAACTCCATCAACTAATTGCGGAGTATATGTTGACCATTGGTGCGACCAGATGTCGTTTACACTACCTGTGTACTCAGCACCCGAACCAGCGTGGATAATAAACAATGCATCAACATATCCATCATGATCGTTATCATATTTTGAAAAATCAACAATCGAATCGGCTAATGCCACTACATCTTCAACGAGTTTTTGTGAATTATTGGGATAAGTGCCAAAACCATTTTTTCCATCGACATAATAACTGTAATTCTGCGATACTTGCTTCCATCCTGTTGAACTTGGCAGGTCAACTGTTACAATATCCATCTGTCCGTAAGATATTTCCTGATAGTATTTTCGTAATGTTTTTCCGGATGGATGGAATAGAAGAGTGTCAAAATATTCTAAAGATGTTTGGACTGGTTTATCTGGGAATTGGACAATAATTGCAAGCGCATTAAATGCCGAAGCAGAAACTTCACTGAGTAGACAATCCTTTTTCACCTTTGATACTATCATTGGTGCGTTGATGCCACGAGCACGTGCTTCTGATGTAAATGCTAAATGATACGGTACTGATATAGTACGATCCTGAATTCGTTTCTCGATTCTATGATGTGGTGGAACTGATGCTATTGTCTCTTCCTCACTAATTAATACAATCAATAATAGAATAATGAGTAGGAATCCTCCTATTCCGACAGATGTTTTTTGATCCGTATCTTTCTTGCTGTTCACCTGATTTTTTCAATGTCATTTTGGGACATAAATTTTCACTTCTCTTTTGCCCAAAGAATATGCCAGGGAACATGAAATAATCAGTAATGTGCATTAGTCGAATTTTACCGATTTTCATTGATTATTCTATCTGATGAATTTCCTAAATTGGTGAATATCTTCTCTCCTCATGTATATTGTAGAATTTTCAAAGTAAATGATTCAAAATAAATAATATACTTTTATAGAAAGGGGATATTTTTCTGAGGGAGGATTTGAATCAAGCACAGTTTGAATGTTAATAAAAGAAAAATGTCAGCAATCTTGAGAACTACTAACACTCTTTTGTGGACAGGGCCAGAATCGAACTGGCGACACACGGCTTTTCAGGCCGTTGCTCTACCGACTGAGCTACCTGTCCGAAAATTTCTGAATCTTAGCAAGTGAGCGAAGTGAACGATGCTATGTTCATGAAATTTTCAGGATCCCGCCGTTCTTTGGCGGGATCCGAATACAATCAAGGTTTTTGGAACGTCAACAATTCACGACAATCAGAACCTAATGCTTTAATCCCTTTCACCTCGGCTATTCCTGCAGCGATCTTCATCGCACTCTCGCTTGAACGCTTTGGTAAATAAACTTTTCCGATTTCTTTGAAGCCCTGCTCTTTAAATAATTGTGTAACCTCATTGGGGAAATCGATAAACTCTTTACCTGCAAACGCTGGTTCAATAACTATTGAAGCTTTGCCGCCGGATTTTAATACTCTTGAGCATTCACGGATTATACCTTTAAACTTCAATAAGAAATCTGCACGGGCAGCTTCTAAGCTTACTTCAAAATCGGATGAGCTATCTTTCTGCGTGAATTCTGCAGGTGGATCTAAGAAAATATAATCAACCGTACCTGATTGTTCCGGAATTCCAGTCAAAAGAACGTTATTCCTTGATATTCTTTCATCAATCGGATTGGCATCGTACAATTTGTATTTGCGATCATTGAAGTGAGGTAAAATATCAACGATATCAGCTAAAGTACCACTACCGGCAAAAGGATCAACAATATAGTCACCCGATTTTGTGTAATAGTACAAAGCATTGGCAACGATTTGTCCCGAAATTCTTCCTTTAAAATTCGGTTTACCAAACCTCGGATCAGATGTATCGAACGTCCAGACATTGCGCTCACGGAGATCGAATCCATATTTTGTTCGTTCATCAATACGTCGGGCTAATCCGTCATCGTGAATCTTCTTCCGCAAGTCGGATATTGTCCATTTATATTCGAGCGCCATTTTCTCATAATGGTCACGATGCTTTGTTTCATCGACTTTTGTCGCAAGATCGAAATAGAAAACTTCCGGCAATGAGCGCTTTTTAACATCGGGGTAATATGTGTAATACTGCTGACACTGCTTGAGTATTGAAAAAGGAAACTTGATACCGGGCTGCGATGAGATCATTTTCAATACTTGATCTTCGAACATTCCCTGCTTTCTAGCAGTGGGCATAACCTTATCTACTAGGAATTTTCCAAGGTCCCAGTAATTATCGATATTGAAGGAGTTCAGCTCACGAGCGAGTTCTGCGATAGAAAAATCCCGAACTTCTAATTTAGCTGTCGGACGTTTCGCTGAAGATTTTTTCTTCGCTTTTGTTGCCATGTTTATTCCTTTGAGGAAGTTAATTATAAAATTTTAATATCCTGCGTCGGCAGGAAATGGATTGAGGATGAAAAATATTTTTAGAATATACAAAAGTTCGGATTGAAAAACAAAGGAATCTAGAAATTCCCGTTCCGCTTAAGCACCTCACGCGAAATTATCAAACGCTGAATTTCACTCGTACCTTCGAATATTCTGTTGATGCGAGAATCACGATAGTAGCGTTCAACAGGTAGTTCCCGAGAATATCCCATACCACCATGAATCTGGACAGCCAGATCGACGATTTCATCGAGCGATTCGGAACAGAATAGTTTTACAGCGGCGGAAAACCGAGATATCGATTCGCCTTTATCATAAGCGGCTGCAGTCCGATAAACGATAGATTCCATCGTGTAAGTAAGCATAGCTATATCAGCAAGCATAAATTGGATTGCCTGGAATTGAGCAATCGGCACATCGAATTGTTTACGTTCTTTTGCAAACTTTGTTGAATGCTCTAACATCTCTTTCGCTGCACCAACACAGCACGCTCCTAAGCCAAGTCTGCCGGCATCAAGTGTTTTCATCGCAATGAGAAATCCACGACCATCATCCCCGATGAGATTTTCTTTCGGAACACGTACATTATCGAGTGTGAGTGTCGATGTCAGGCTACCTCGAATGCCCAGCTTCTTTTCTTTCGCACCAGCCTTGAAGCCGGGAGACTTTGTTTCAACTACAAATCCCGTTATACCGCGATCTGTTCTTGCAAACAACGAGACAACATCTGCGATAGGTCCGTTCGTGATCCAAATTTTTTCACCATTGATTATCCAATCATCACCCTCTTTTTTAGCACGTGTTCTAAGGTTGAACGAATCAGAGCCCGCCTGAGTTTCTGTGAGTCCGAAAGCACCTATCATTCTACCTTCAGCCAAGGGAACGAGATACTTCTTTTTTAACTCTTCACTGCCACCGATGTATATCGCATTTGCACCTATTGATTGATGTGCTCCGATAAACGTTGCGGTGGAGAGACAACCACGAGCAATTTCCTCCTGTGCGATACAATAACCCACTTCACCGAATCCTCCGCCGCTATATTCGGTTGGGAAGACTGTTCCAAGTAATCCTAACTCTTTGATCTTCTGGATCAGTTCGTCAGGGATTTTTTCGTCTTCATCAATTTTTGAAGCGATTGGTTTGACTTCATTATTCGTGAAATCACGAACCATCTGCCTGAGCATTTTTTGTTCTTCTGTGAACTCGAATTCAATCATATTATTAGTTTGATTTTTGATTTAATCTATTATTCAGAATGAGTAGTACCTTTTAAACTAACATACGAAACCATATCTTCACCGCCATCTACACCAATAATATTCCATGATATAAAATAAGAATCTTCTTGGGAAAGCAAGGCAATTGCATGTGCGACATCTTGTGGTAGTGTCAGACGGTGTTGCGGATTTTTATTCTTTGCGACTTGAACCATACTTGATGCACCTGGAATTTTCCGCAGCGCCGGTGTATCTGTAACGCCTGCAAGGATCGCATTGGCAGTAATTCCGTATACACCCAACTCCATAGCGAGCTGACGTATATGAGATTCTAAAGCCGCCTTAGCAGCGGATACAGCTCCGTACGATGGTATTACTGTATGTGATCCTGAACTCGTCATCGCAAAAATACGAGCACCTGAACGCATTAAATTTCTCGACATCAAACCCTGAACCCAATAAATTAAACTATGAGCCATCACGTCGAGTGTCATTTCCATCTGTGCTTGAGTGATCTCTTCTTCAGGTTTTTTTGAAATAAACGGTTTTAATGTTCCGAATGCTAATGAATGAACTACTACTTTTACTGTGTGTCCCGGTTCATTCGTGAACCTTTCCTGTATTTCATCCAACGTCTCTGTTCGTTTTATTGCATCTGCAGCGTTGATATTATAAAAGATTGCTTTCGTACCCGCATGTTTAATCTCTTTAAGGATTTGTTGAACAACTGGCATCGTTGCTTGTCTATCCAAATGTACACCAAAAATATTCATTCCACGTTTTGCCAGCTCAATAGCAGTCGCACCACCAAAACCACTCGAAGCACCAAGAATTAGTGCCCAATCAGTCGATTTAAACCTTGGTTCTCGAATCATAAAATATTTCTCTCATAGAACATTAATAATGATGGTGTAAAAGATAGGAAATTCCGTAGAAAAATCAAAAAATTATTCTACGGTGACACTCTTAGCTAAATTGCGCGGCTGGTCAATATTACAACCTCTGGCTACTGCGATATAATATGCCAACAATTGAAGGGGTACAACATTAATGATCGGTCCAAAATAACTATAAGTTCTTGGAACTCGAATCACAAATTCTGCCAATTGATCGATTTCAGTATCGTCTTCGTTAGCGATGGCAATAATTCTCCCTTTTCGTGCACGAACTTCATGCATGTTGCTCAAAATTTTTTCATAGATTGCATCTTTTGGTACAATGAATACAACAGGCATTTTTTCATCGATAAGCGCGATTGGTCCGTGTTTCATCTCCGCTGCTGGATAACCCTCCGCGTGAATGTATGAAATCTCTTTAAGTTTTAACGCACCTTCAAGTGCCGTTGGGAAGTTACATCCCCGTCCAAGATATAAAAAGTTCTTTGCACCTTTAAATTCATGTGCGATCTTCTGAATCTGATCACTTCCATTTAAAACTCTTTGGACCTTAGTCGGTATAGAAGCAAGGTCTTGGATGAGTGTCTTTGCCTGCTCTTCCGGAAGTCCGCGATGTCGACCGATAATTATTGCGATTAAAGCAAGAACCGCAAGTTGCGATGTAAATGCCTTTGTCGAAGCTACTCCGATTTCAGGTCCAGCGTGGATAAATACACCAGCATCCGTTTCTCGAGCTATTGTACTAC
>JACQYX010000098.1 GCA_016207985.1 Ignavibacteriales bacterium
CATCGCACGAACCGTGAAATACTTTACAACCTCACGAGATGAATCCCTTGGAAGTCCGTTCAGCGTGAGAGCTAATGATTGCTCGTTTGCCTCGATAACTTGGTTGGGATCGGTTCGGTCTTTTTCACGTACGATGCCGAGCTCATACCAGTCTTGATTATACTCTGGACTATCCTCGATGTTCACGACCGATGCTTTCATGATCGTATCGGTATGTAATCGTTCCTCCCACTGATTCCCGACTAAACCGATCTCCGCAATACGAAGATTTACAGGATGCGAAAATCCCGAGACCCAAAGGCGGACGTATTGAACAGCGCTTAGAACGTCCTGAGGCGCCGATCCTCCTACTGACCGCGTACATTCAAGTAATGGAATTCGGAATTGATACCACCCATCCTTGCCACCTCCTACTCTATATTCATTCTGCATTAAAATTCCAGAAGAATCATAGTACACCGTATCGAGCGGCAGCTCATATTCTAAATATACATCAGCCAGCTCGATGCTGCCATCTCCGCTTATGTCTTCTGTACTTGGCAGCATACCACTGTAATCTAACTTGTTATTCTCGGTTCCGTTAAATTTGCGTAAGCTCGTACCATCTCCGTATGGTTGATAGTCATCAGCGCTGGGGTCTGTTTGCTCAACGTCAGGATCGTCTTCATTCGAAGATAAAAATTGTGAATATGTGTTATATTCCTGTTGATTGTCTAATTGATCGATGCCGATATCTTCACCTTCATTAATAACACCGTTCGGTAATCCCATAAAGTCTTCCGTATTTACTTTGCCGTTAGGGATGACGTCTTCATTAATTCGCCCGATATCTATATACAATCTACCCCGCCGTAAATCTTCGATGTCTTCGTTGGTCGCTTTCATCCAGACTTCAAGGTAATTGATATTTTGTTCGAGTATGCTCGCAGCCGTAGAGCCGATGTATCGCATGACTCCGTTCCAATTCTTCCTGCGCTCATTAGCGTCATCATAACTTCCACTATTACCACCAATGTTTCGTCGATGTAACGTTGAATCCACGTTCGGTGAATAATTATAGACACCACGATGATTCGGATCGTAATCCAAATTTAGTACTGTAACCTGATTTTGACCTGCTCGTGTTTTCCGGTTGGGCCAGATATCTTCCGTGACTACATCTGTCGGAAGGCGGTTATACCAATTTAATTGCGCACGAGAATATGTTTTTTCATTCGCTTTTAAACCTGAACCTAACAATGTGTAAGCCGGTGGACTTGCCATTGTCCATGCTCCATAATTTACCGGCAATGGGATAGTTCGCCGAGCTCCTTCAAAATCGTCAATAAATGCAACGCTTGCACCATGATCACCTGCTATCGTGCTTTTTTTCGTGTTCGGATCGGGGATCATATATGCGGCTTCGCTGCCCATGCGTATTGTAGACATCTCCCTTGTTCGAAGACCAGGTAATGCATTTATCGCATCGGTCAAAAACGGAAGGTTCATGGAGGTGGAGGCATCGACGCCGAGCATCAAGTTATTCGTCGGTTCTTCACCAATGCGAACCTTATCGCTTAGTGTTTCCTGATTTAAATTCATTATTGTGAATCCAAGTTTTGTATTGGGCAGTGCATCAATTTCTCCTCGTGCACCGATTAGAGTTTTCGACGACTGTATAATCGACTTTCGGTGTGAGAGGATGTCCATTGTACAGTACCTGCACGCTTCCTTCGACAAGATTGAATCCTAAATCATAACTACTTTTTTGCTCGCCGACAGCTTTGACTTTCAAAAAATATTTATTTCTCGATGAGTTATTCTGTGCAGCGAATTGGGTAGTATCATAGATATCACTGAATAAGAGTGAATCAGGCACTGTTTGGTCCATGGACCTGAAATATTGAACGAGAGTTGAATCGAATGGTCAAAGTGTAGGAAATATTATCTCACCCAACCTTGTATCAACGGTTACATTGGGAATGAAGTCAAAACTATTGTCAGGTTTTGATTCACCATTTTGACTATATCGATCGAGACCCAAAATTGAGAGTAGACTTATCCCATTAATATCATCTATCTCTACCCCTTCAGTTTGTCGCCATACCGACAACTCGAATCCATCTTTCTTCAGATTTTGAACTTCGACTGAATAAAAATTCTTCATCAAAAGATCCCAAGCCGGCTTATTGTTCGGCTTGTTGAAAAGGAATTTCGGCTTGATGAGTTTCAAATGAATCGTATCGGCTCCCTCGGAAGATTCGCCATAAGTCTCTCTATCACCAATCCCTGTAACCGTGTATGCAACTGCAATTGCTTGTTCATCGTTGGGAGTGGCTAACAAAGTGATATAACCGCCATATTGGTCGTATGTATAATCTTTCGATGGATCGAGCCAAACAAAATTCCCTTGATAATATCGATCCGATTCAGTGCTCAAGCTATTGAGTTGTTCTTCCGTATATTCTACATCATAGGGACGTGACGGAAGATCGATATACGCTTTTGCATACTTCGCTTTTCCCTCTATCATCGCTTGATTACTGGTTGTACTAAGCCATACATCAATTTGTTCAATCCGATACCGATTCATTTCGGGGGTTATTGTGGGTACTGTTTCTCGATGCAGATCTTCAAAAAATTTTATGTAAACCGTATCGAGAAAGAAATGTTTCTGGCTATATTTGTGTAGACGGATTTCCTTCTCACTGGATGTAGCACCACCTGAAACCGTTATCTCTTTTGTTTGTCCTTTTTTCTGCGATAGCAGTGTAGTTAACATTAACGGTCCGGTTTGTAATTTCGCTTTGATGCCAAATAGAGCTGCTCCACCACCGACAAGGGAAGGAGTTTGTAATGATACGTTTCCTGCTTCAATACTCTGGATGATTTCATCCTCAAAACCGGTGTACTTAATCTTCAGTTGATTCTCGTATTCAAAAGTACGCTGTGTATTCCAATCGGCTAAAATGTTGAGTTTCTTCCCTATCGTTCCATTCACGTTTATCTGAACATTCTGGTTGAAATCAGGTTCGTTCCTGGAGCGGTCATATTGGGAGATAGTCATTTGATCCGATTTGGTGTTCCGGAATGCAGCTCGAATATCGACACCTCCAGAGATTTTCAAGTTGATTTCATTCCCGCCAAAAATATTCGTCAACGGATTTGCAGGTACGGGGATCGAAATATTTGTTATCGACTTGAGAAGTCCAGAGAGATCGTCTTTATCCTGCTTCATTGCATACTGACCTGAAAGGGAACGCCATCCATTGATCTTCTCATATTCATACCTCTGTTGGATATATTCTTCGAGCGATAACGTTACTGGTACTTTTACATCTATGTTGTTTACCATCTCACGGACTGTGACATACTGACCCGATGAGTCAATCTTAAGTTCTCGTTTATAAGCGGGTGATTTTACATCGAGGTAAAGACTATATTTCGATCGGGGAAACATTGCAACCATCGGGTCATCCTGCCGATAATGAATCCATTGAGATACACGTGCAGTCGAATCGTGAAATGTTTGCCATTCCTCTTCTTCTTCATTAAAAAGCGTATCACTGAGAAGAGCAGTAGAATCCTCCATCGTACGCATCCATTCCCGAATACTCTCGAGCGAGTCAGGCGTTGAAACTTTAGTTGGAATTTTCGCTGTGTCCGGTTTGGGCTTAACAGGAATCTGTTTTTGTAAGCTTGTATCTTGCTGAATCGTCGTATCAGAAGGAATAGCTACCGGAGGAGGAACTTGAGCGAAGAGTAACGCAAGAGGCAAAGAAAACAAAGAAAAAAGAAAACAACCTCTCAGGAGAAGTGAGTTTAGGAAATGGGTTCCAATATGTGAATACATGCGAAAAAGAAGCACGTTAAATATTTCGATCCTTATTTTATACTATATAAATCCACGGACGATAGATTATCTCACATAAATTTCGAGATATCTTCGACCTTCACTGCTGATCTGTTAACAAGAACCGATACTAACGACTCCTTTCGCTTAAATAGAAAGATTATTTCAATATTATTGCTTAAAAAATGTAGGGAAAAGGATATTGAATTGCAAGAGAAAATTGAGTTTTCGCACAGAAAAATAATAAAATGCCAAAGATTTTTAACAATCCAGACTATTTTTCGTATTTCTTTCGTAGAATTTGTATAATAAATCTATCAGATATATATTGCATTTGAAGAATGAAGCTCTACTTTCACATATTGAAGGCTCACATCGGTCCGTTTCTATTCGCATTTATTACGCTGATGTTTATTTTCCTCCTGCAATTCTTAATGCGGGCGATTGATCAACTTGTCGGCAAAGGATTGAGCGCATTGATTATCGGAGAACTCATCGTATTGAGCTTGTCATGGATGGTTGTGCTTGCCGTACCGATGGCTGTCCTTGTAGCAACACTGATGGCATTCGGAAAACTTTCTTCACAAAATGAAATCACCGCTATGAAGGCAAGCGGAATGAGTCTTTATCGAATGATGTCGATAGTTGTGATCGCATCGGTTATTCTTACTTATCTCCTTGTTCAGTTCAACAATAAAGTTTTACCGGAAGCAAATCATCGTTTGAAAGTACTCCTGATCGATATTCGGCGCACCAAGCCGACGTTAACAATCACGGGGGGTCTATTCTCACAGGATATACCCGGCTACAGCATCTTAGCACGTAAAACATTCGAACAATCGAATGATCTCGAAGGTATCACTATATACGATTATACAGACCCGTCCACGAACATTGTCATAACAGCAGAAAAAGGAAAAGTCTCTTTTACACCCGATTATCGGAAGCTGATTATGGATTTATTTAATGGCGAGATTCATCAAGTCGATCCTCGAGATATGCAAACATACCGGAGAATGGATTACAGGCGTCATCGTATTATGATGGACGCTGAGGGATTTGAGTTCGAGCGTTCGAGTGTGGGTCAATATGATCGCAGCGATCGTGAGTTAAGTGCTCAGGTGATGCAGGCAATCGTCGACAGCCTTGAGCATGCGAACCGACTTATTCTGGAGCATGCGTCCACAATGATCTCGGTCCCTAGCTCATCATTGCTCGATCCGAGTGCACGTTTTACTCCGGTGATGATTGCATCAGTACGTCAACGGGCAATCAACTCGGCACTGACGAAAGCTCGGAACATAATATCACAATTATCCAGCCAAATATCTCTGACCGAATATAATTCTCGCCGCATCGATGAATTCCTCGTTGAAATAAATAAAAAGTACTCGTTACCGGCAGCATGCATCGTGTTCGTATTTATCGGAGCGCCTCTCGGTATAATTGCTCGGAGGGGGACATTCGGTGTGGCTGCTACATTTAGCTTAGGATTCTTCATTCTTTATTGGGCATCGCTGATCGGCGGAGAAAAGTTAGCCGATCGTGACATCATCAGTCCGTGGCTCGGTATGTGGATGGCGAACATCGTTTTATTCATCCTTGGCATCTACCTCACATTGCGGATGGGGCGGGAGACTCCGACGATCAACTGGTCAGCTTTTCGTAGATGGGTACCAAAGTACCTCCGCTCTCCCGAGCCCACAGAACCTGAACAATACGAACGCTCATGACGAAGCTTGATCGATACGTCTTAAACCAATTTATCTTGACAGCTTTCTTCTCGCTGTTTGCGATTACGATTATTTTTGTAGCGGTTAACCTGATGGATAATCTCGACGATTTTCTCGATGCAAACGCCACACTTTATATGATTGCCGAGTACTATTTATATTTCATTCCTGAGATTATAAAGCTGATGACACCCGTGGCGATGCTTCTCTCTGCTCTTTTCACAACAGGACGTCTTTCCACATATAACGAGCTGACTGCATTGAAATCGGGCGGTGTCAGTCTTTTTCGTTTCATGGCACCCATGCTTATATTTGCATCGGTTATCAGCGCCATCTCGATTTATTTCAATGGATGGGTAGTGCCTTATGCAAACAAGAAAAAGGTTGAGCTGGGCAGAAAATATTTTCAGAAAGATATCCGCTTCGTATCAAAGAATAATATATTCATTCAGGATTCAAAGACGAGAATACTCTCCATCGGTATGTTCGACGATTCACGAAACATTGCAATGCGGGTGAGCATTCACGACTTCGATCCGACCGATCTCACTGTACTCCAAGCACGATATGATTCAGAAGAAATGTTGTGGGAACCTGAATCGAGAACATGGAGGCTTAGCCGCGGAACAGAACGCAGGTTCGATGAGGGAAGTGAAACGCTGACACGATTCAATTCATTTTCAATTGGAGCTTTGAATTTTACACCGGATGATATTAAAAAGAAGCAAGAAAAACCGGAAGAAATGAATTATACCGACCTGAGACTTTTCATAAACAATCAGCAGCGCGCAGGTCATGATGCCTCTCGCTGGCTCGTCGACTATTACGGTAAGATCGCATTCCCTTTCGCGAGTGTCATCGTTGTATTGTTTGGAGTTCCATTTTCTTCCATTAAGCGCCGCAGTGGATTGGGTGTTGAGTTCGGTATCGCGATCGGAATTTCATTTCTATATATGATATTTCTACAGATCAGTCAGGCATTCGGCTACAATGGCGATCTTCATCCTCTCCTTACGGCTTGGCTGGCTAATATTGTTTTCTTTACAGCCGGCTTATATATTCTGTTCCGGGTTCCGAAATGAAACTTCGATCATCAATTTAAAAAGTATACTTAAGACTCGCTTCTGCAGTGGGAAGATAACCGTATGGTGTTGAATGCATTTTCATCCGTACTTCAGCATTTAGATTTTCGTTATAGCGCGAAGCACTTAAAAATGCATCAACAGCACTGATGATATGATTTGCCACAATCACCGAGATAAACATATCCGCAACTTTATAATATTTGTCCGCCTTATTAAATTCCCTCCCATAAAAATAAAACTGCTCCTCTGGCGTCAAATGATCCTGTTCGAAAGGATCTTCCGACTCCCATCCTTTGCTGAACTGTTTGTACTTTCCGATCAGCTCAAAATACTGTTGCTCACCATAGGAAGGCAGCCGATGAGTAAAAACATCGACCTCACCCTCTAATCTGTTCAGCTCAGACCAGCGAAGACAATCGAATGGTGGTCCACAATCGGATCCAGGATCTCGATAAAACAAATGATACCCGGAGGTATCGAGTTCGGGGGCTAATACACCGACATATCTCCATACCCACTGTGCATATTTCACCGGGCTGTAGTATTTATTTGCATAATCTTCAAACCACTCAGTCTGTTTATTACCTTTATTATTGTATATTGCTGCTATTACCCAAGAAGTGACTTCCACACCAAAGAATACCGCGCCCTTTGTATAATTTTCGGTATATACTTCACCAGCACCGGGCACTAATAACGAGAATAGTCCGGCAAGCCACGGGGATTTTTTCTCTCCTGATGTCGATATCTGAGACACTTCCAATTGTTGATTAACCACGGCAGTTAGTGTTGTGGAAGAGTGTGGGCTTCCAAAAAAATCTACAGCAGGATTTCCCGTTAGATAAAGTGACGAATTCTCCTGCGCCCACGTTACCGAAATAATTCCGAGTAGAGATGCCAATATAAAATATTTCTTTATCATAATAGAAATACTTTTTATTAATCTAAGTCGAAGTTGAAAAGGACGCCGAAATGGAATGACCATTCTTTGCCATATGTCAAGATGTTTTTTGAATTTTCCATCATATAGTTAAATCTATCAAAACCGTAAGTTGCGTTTACAAATATTCGTGTTGGAAATGCATAGTACGAGAAGGCTTCTAATCGCAGCTCAATTCCTGCATCGCGTTTGAATTTCTGATCCCTGAGTCGACCACCAGTCCATGCCGTGCCAACGTCTCCATATACAGCACCGTAGAGTTGATTCAGAATCAAGTGGAGGAATTTCGCATCGATGTCTTGAAGGATCGGAAATCGATATGTTACATTTGCCATAGCGAACTCATTCCCCCCGAGCGAGTAGAATGAATACCCCTTCATCCCTGCAAGGCCGCCGATGTAATAATTAAAGAAGTTGTCGATTGGGGGACCAAAGATAGTTCCACCTCTCAGTTGTACTGAGAGTGTATGCTTCCAAGCTGGCAGCTTAAAATACTCCCGCCAATTTACATCAAGCCGGTGGAATATCAAATTTTGATATTTTGCGACAAGCACACCCTCTTTGATATCATATTCACCGGTCGGATTAAATTTATTGAACTCGTGCTCGTATCGAATGCGAATTTTTCTCCCGATGGGATTAATCTCCATCGTTCTCGACCGCATTATATTATCGATTTGAAGTGTCGCAGATAGATTGTTCCCAATCAAGTACAATTCACTAAATGCGGAAATCATATCTCCACGCTCAGGCAGCACGAATGATTCTATTGAGGCAGTATAACGGCTATGAGCATAACGGAGTTCGAGCTCCATTGCTTCGTGGATGATTTTATGTTTCATTGCAACATCGAACTCAAGGAGATTATAGGAGATTCCGAGCGGCAGTGTATCCAATGGTAGTGTGATTGATGCCTCGGTCTTTCGAGTGATGTTATATCCTTCGAATGAAACGGTCGGCTCCAAGCCAACCTGAAATAATCCGGGGACTTTCCCCCGATAATCGAATATGAGAAAGAGATCACGTTCTCCTTTCAAATTGATCGCTCCACCTGCAAAAAATCCATATCGATCAAGTACATCATAAGAATATGTGTACAATCCTACCTTAATAATGTCAAGTCCTTTATTCTTCCGATTGTAATTATCGACTCGTAGGAAAGGAATAAATGCTAATCCAGTCGATGTATTCTTATATTCAGTTTCTTTAAAAGTAGGAATCTGGCTATCATCATAAGAGCTGAGAACCTTCCAATCGAATGGTTGGTGCACAGAATTATCGGATGTCCGGGATGTATTTGGATCGGATTCAGCCATATGTTGGAGAGAACGCATATAAGCAGGCGGAAATTGCATACACTGAACATTTTCCATAAACGCGATTTTGAAACCGCCAGACGTATATAGAGCAAACGCGATTTGCCCACCTGCATTGACTGTCGGCATGAATGCACCACCCAGTATATTCGTTTTCTGAACGATTGATTTTGAAGTCAAATCATACTCGTATAGATTGAAGATACCCGTCTTATCTGATGAATAAAGGATACTTTTTCCATCAAGTGTAAAGACAGCATTTCGCTCGTCTTCCGGTTCTCGGAGGATAAAAGTAATCTCACCGCCGTCAACCGGTATAGTCGCAACATCACGACCATCCTTGATAGAATAATCGAATAAAATAACTTTCCCATCGGATGACCACTTTGGATTATAAAGCTGCTCTCCGTTATTGAAATCTGTCAGCTTCTGAATATTGTTACCCGTAGTATCCATCGTAAAAAGATTGATAGTTCCATCCTTGCCTGCAACAAATGCTATAGACTTGCCGTCGAGTGAAATCGATGGTGCATCTGCCCGAAGTCCGTGGGTGAGTCTTGTCTCCTTCTCCATTTCGATGTTATAAACATAGACATCGAACAAATTCGACCAATGTGGATTATTTCGCGTAAGTTTTGTGTAATAGATTTTCCTTCCATCAGGAGACCAGCAGAAATTCGACCGAACACCGTATCTTAAAAGTTTTTCTGTTTTCGTATCGATATCGTATAGATAAATAGATGACGGGCTGAAATAGTCAGACTCTTTATTACTGATATATGCAATCGATTTTCCATCAGGTGAGAAGGTTGGATAGAAATTTCCAAATCCATCGTTACCGATGATCTCACCTGCGATAATGTTTTGATTCACAAAAGCAATCCTCTCACCATAATCCTTCCGAAGAAATGATTTCCATTCATTATATAATTCTTCTCCGCTTTTACCGAGTGCCTTTTCGATTGCACCGTCGATTGTCATAGCAGTCGGTGAGCTAAGATTGTCCGAGATTTCTTTCAATTTTTCCTCACTATATTTCTCGGCGATATATCGGACAAGGGCATAACCTGCATTGTAAGCCGACTCATTACCTAAACTTGTTTTACCGAACGTTGCCATCTGATTCCATGTTAACA
>JACQYX010000136.1 GCA_016207985.1 Ignavibacteriales bacterium
CCAGTAGCCCCAAGCTCCTTTGCCATCCGTTTTGCATCGTAGTCGTCTATCGACGACATGAAGACGTAAGGAACATTCTTGAATTTCGGATCGGCTTTTACTTTAACAAAAAGATCGAATCCGTTCATGAATGGCATACGAACATCGCTCATGATGAGATCGGGCTTTTTCCGATGTAACTTCTTTAATGCTGCTTCGCCGCCATCGGCTGTTATGATTTTAAAACTCTCTCCCATGAGCGAAAGGCGGATGGCTTCGAGCCACATCGGCTCATCATCGACGAAGAGTACAGTCTTAATTTCTTTCTTTTCCTTAATCTGTTTCATGGAACCAGTTATTGTTGAAGATGAATTGTTTTAAGGATCGAATATATAGATCCTTCTGATTTCAGAATGCTTTTCATAATGAGGATTTCATTTATGGAAGCCTTCCGTGGTTCAAAGTTAAGATTTTCTAACATCGGAGTCAAGTTTTGTATTCCCTTTGGTGTTCGTACTCTGCCTAACGTAATATGTGGATGAAATGCCCTGTCTTCGATTTTAAAACCAAGCGGAAGGAGCGCCTTATCGAGTGAAATCTTAAGTTTTTGCAGAACTCCGTTTTCATTTTGACATCCGATCCATATTACGCGTGGGTGTTTCTTGTTTGGGAAACAGCCCAATGTTTGATAAACAACATCAAAACGAGGCGAGCTTTCAACGATTGACTGACAATGATCGATAACTTTTTGGAGGATAGATTCATCAATATTTCCTAAGAACTTTATCGTTACATGAAATTTTGACTCTACCTCCCACTTAACATCAGCATTGGAATTTTTTAACTCCATCTGCAATTGACTCATTTCTTTTTTAATTGGGTCGGGCGTGTCGAATGCAATAAATGTTCGGATGGTTACCATATTTTTTATATCTTTAAAATTTTTCTTCTAATCAGATCCATAGCAGCTTGAGATGCACGTTCTTTCACTCGGAGTCGTCCATCGCCGAAGTTAAACTTGATTGCAATCGTCTCGTTGTTATCTGAGTAACCAATCCAGACTAAGCCGATTGGCTTTTCGGTGCTTCCACCAGTCGGTCCAGCAATACCTGTCGTCGAGATTCCGATATCGACACCGGCAATCTCTCTTATTTTTCTAGCCATCGCTTCTGCAACCTCTTTACTAACAGCTCCATGTTTTTCTATCATTTCTTTTGGTATACCAAGGAGATGGATTTTCGATTGGTTGCTATAAACAACTACTGCTCGTTCGAGGTAATTTGAACTTCCTGGGACATTAGTGATTTTATGTGCGATCATTCCCCCTGTACACGATTCTGCAATTGCAATCTTTAATTTTCGTTCTGATAGGATTCTGCCAAGCACTTCTTCTAATTCTTCATCGTCGATGTCGTAAATATATTTTTCGGCTTTAGATCGGATCTTTGATTCAATTGCACGGATTTTTTCCTCACACAATTTCTTTTGTGAACCCGTAACTGAAATCCGCAACCGGACACCTGTGGGAGAGGGGAGAAAAGCAAGTTTAGCATCTTGCAGTAAATCATCGATGTCCCCAAGTCGATTTGATAACTCGGATTCGGGTATACCGGTAGTCATTAGTGTACGGTGAAGAACAAAATGGTCCTTAATTTTATCTTTGAAGTGGGGAACAACAAAATCTTCCATCATGCTTTCCATTTCGTACGGCACACCCGGCATTACGATGAAATATTTTCCATCCTTGGTGATAAACTCTCCAGCGGCTGTCCCATATTTGTTGTGAATAGCTTGAGCACCCTCCGGAATGTAAGTTTGATTCTCCGCTGCTTCAGACCATTTTCGGTTTCGTTTCCTTAAAAATTCTTCCACATTTCGCTTTGCTTTCATACTTTGTACTAATCGAGTATTGAAAAATTTGCACACAGCTTTTCTTGTTACATCGTCATGGGTGGGCCCTAATCCTCCGGTAACAATGACTATATCAGCTTTGTCGTAATTTTCACGAAATGATATCAAGATCTCCTCTTCCGTATCTCCCACTGTGATGATTTTACTTACTTCGATACCAACACTATTCAGTTTCTCTGATATGAAAGCAGCATTTGTATTAACGACTTGACCTATGAGTATCTCATCGCCTATGGATATAACGATCGCTTTCATATTAAGGATGATTCATTATTTTAAGGAAAAATATTCTCAGCATCTTAAGCTGCCTCAGCTATCTGTTGAATAACAAGTATAATCAATTGTGTTACACCTCAGCTGTATGTTGAATAACAAGTATAATCAATTGTGTTACAATGTTTGAATATACTCCTGCCACAACATCATCGAGCATGATTCCCCAGCCACTTTTAAATTTTTCTACAAAGCGTGCAGGCTGCGGTTTTATTATATCGAAAATCCTGAATAAGAAAAATGCAACTACGATGAGAAAGAAGCTTTTCGGTAGAAAGAGGAGTGATATCCACATTCCAACAATTTCATCGATAACCACAGGTGGGGGATCTTCTCCCAACGCTTGTTCCATTTGTTTTGACGTGAGTACACCGATAATAAATGTCAATACAATAACGACAGAGAATAAAATAGTATTCTCGAAGCCGGGAATGAGATAAATTGCGAGACCGACTAAACTTCCTGCCGTGCCGGGAGCGATTGGTGAATAACCGGAATAAAAACCTGTTGCGAGTAACTTACTAATAGAAGGGATTGTTTTCTTCTCAGTTAGATTCGGCGGCACCGAAGTATCGGACATAGAGTTCACGCAATAGTTTTCTGTTATCGAATAGGTACATTACACCTGTACCGATTGTGGAAAGAGTTACCAACAGCATCATCCCGAAGAGTACTTGTGGATGCATTAGATTCTCGATCCAATTTCTAAAATCTTGTTTGATTACAGGAATATTACTTGCGACGTAGAGAATGAGTATGTAATAAATGACGATGAATTCACCGAATGTTTTTGCCTGTGCAGTCTTCGATGTCACTATCGGTCGATCATGCCACTCTGCATAACTTCGCAGTGTTGTGATGATAATATCCCTTACGACAATAATCCACACCATCCATGCATCGATAAGGTTAAGATAAACGAAAGAAAAAAGTGCAGCAAGAGCGAGGATTTTATCTGCCAACGGGTCGAGAAATTTACCCCAGCGGGACACATACCCGTATTTACGTGCAACCCAGCCGTCATACCAATCCGTTAGTGCGGCGACGATGTAAACGACTAAGGATATCTGCTTTAGAAATGATGATTCGTCGAAAAGCAGAATGACGAAGACAGGCGTGAGTATAATTCGGAAAATTGTTAGTGAATTAGGGATAGACATCGTCTCTCAAAGTTTTTTGTAATTTACCAAATTTTGAGAGATTTACAAATTCAAATCAAAAGAAAAAAGCCCATCCCGAATTGCTCGGAATGGGCTTGCATGCTGATAAAATTTAGCTTAAGCCGCTTTCAGAACTCGACCTTGTTTGATACAAGATGTACAAACACGCATACGCTGGGACCGACCGTTAACTTGGGCACGAACGTTCTGAAGATTTGGCAGCCATCGCCGTTTCGTTCGATTGTGTGCGTGACTGATGTTATGTCCGCTAACTGGTTTTTTTCCACAAATTTCACAAACTTTTGCCATGATTTCCTCGTTCAAATAAGAATTTTCAGATTGAATATAACCAATATACGAAAAAGTTGAATTGTACGCAATTAATGAATTTTATCATTGTATCATTGACTCATTGATGAATTGAATTATTCAACAACCCAATATAACAATGATTCAATCTAAAAATGAAAAAATTCTTCAATGGAAGAAGAATCTTGCTCCAAATCCGGCGTTCATACTCAGCTCAGTTTTAGGAGCAAGATCAAGGATTGGAGCGATCTCGATGAATAGATCGAACGGTACATCTTTGAACAAGTAGCCTATGCCTCCGACCATGCGTAAACCGAAACGTGCGTTCTTGTTATCGGCTGTTTTTATTCTTCCACCAATTCCATAATAGAGCGGAATTTCTTCTTCCGTTTCAAATACATCGAACGAATGTATCAAGTAATCGGCATGAACGTGGAAAGAAGTTTTCTCAACAAAGGACCAGGCGAGTCCGACATCGATTGCAGTTTTTTGTGTGAGCCAACCCTTCAGACTTACACCTGTAGGTTCACCTATGATGATTCCCGCACCAAAACCGCGATCCTGACCGGATGCATTTGCAGCGATAGAGATTAATAATATTAATAACAAGATGAGATATTCTTTTTTCATAGCGTTTATCCTTAAGAATTATGAAGCTCGAAGAGCGTTGACAATGTTGAGTCGTGATGCCCGAATTGATGGTAAAAATCCGCCGACAATTCCCATCAACAGTGAGAAAATGATGGAATTGATAATGATTGATGGTGAAAGCGAAAAATTAAATGCGAGCTCTGCAAAGGAGCCGAAATTGATCATCGAGATTTTGAAGAACTGTAAAAACGATGCGAGTATAAGTCCAAAAAGCCCCCCGGTGAGCGATAACATGAGCGACTCGATGAGGAATGCAGCGAGAACATTACGCCGGCGAAATCCGAGGGCTCGCAGTGTTCCAATCTCAACTGTCCGGTTGGAAACGGCTGCGTACATTGTAATCATTGCTCCGATCATCGCTCCGAGACTGAAAATTATTGTTACTGCAATACCGAGAATTCTGATAAACATTGCCATATCTTCCGATTGCTCGGCATAAAAAACTTTTTCTCTTTTAACATCTAGAGTTTGTAGACGCATATCTTTTTCAAATTCTGATTTAAAGTCACTGTACGAAATTTGTTTATCGAGTCGAGCGAGGATTGAAGAATAAGCTCCCGTGTATCCGAATGCCTGAGCGAGCTGGATTTCATCTCCCCACACTTCCGAATCGAAACCGCTGCCTCCCGCATCGAACCAACCAACAATTGTCCATTCATCTCCACCGAATTTAATTTTCTCTCCGACACCGGTTCCTAGAAAACGCTGATGGATAGTGGCACCGACGATAACTTCGCGAGTTCCCCATTGGAACATTCTACCCTGAACCAATTTTACCTGCGGACGCAACTGCATTCCTTCCAAAGTTATCCCTCGGATGGAAATATTTCCGAACCCATTTGCTTTTTTGCTATAGGGAAGATTTATAATAGCAATTATCTCTTTTGAAAATAAAGGTTTACCATTGGCTGTCTTCGCTACGTTTGGTAAAGTAGCGATAATATTTGCTTGATCCATCTGGATTATGCTCGTAATTTCGGAAGTTGCCGCTTTGCGAAGGAAGATGATATTATCTTCAGAACCGGTTTCGATGAGAGTCCTTTGGATTCCGTATGCCATCATGAGAACTGCTGCGAAGACAAATACAACCATCGCAATACCAACAACTGTGAGAGCCGTGGTGAGCCGGCGTGTCCACATGTTTCGTATAGTATATTTAATAGGGATTTTCATATTTCACTTTTTCAACCAATCTGACGAAGACCATCAACAATTTTTGTGCTGAGTGTACGATGAATTGGAAAAATTGCAGCAAGAATACCGACCAATATTGCCGAACTACTTGCAAGTATCAGAGTTATCGGCTCGACATTGAAGATGGGAAACCAACCCTTCGGAACTGCGGCAGCAAAACCATTCGTCATTGGGAACGTCAATGCGATTCCTATTATTCCGCCCATCATTGCAATCGCCAGAGATTCACCCCCAATGAGTCCGACAATATGAAGAGTTGAAAATCCCAGTGTCTTCAATACCGCATACTCACGTATTCGTTCTCTTGCTGCCATGATCATTGTATTTCCGAGAACAAGAAGAATGATACCGATTATGACGAATGATATTATGTTCATTGAAGTTATGACTGCACTAAACATCGCCATAAAACTGAGCGTAAAAGCTCGTTCGGTTTCGGTTTTCGTTTCAGCGGGTGAATTCTTAAAAAAGTCGTCTATCTGTGCCGAGATGGCTGCGGCTTTATCGGGATCTTC
>JACQYX010000137.1 GCA_016207985.1 Ignavibacteriales bacterium
AACGGTTGTTCATGATGATGCCTTTTTGATCGATCTTGATGCGGATATTACGGTAGTGCCTGAGCCGAGCCTATTCGATAAAACCGATGCCGTAAAGTTCGACGATCCAAACATAAAGTATTTTTATTCGGCTCAAAATGTTGGGGTTACTCAAACCGGCAACGGAGAACGCCTGATAGTTGCAGAGGATATTCGCAATGAAAACGGCAGGTGTATCAAGTCGCGAGATATGTTCAACCATGCCAATAGTTGCGCGAGACCCGGCAGCGTGATTTGGCTGCAAAAAGATCCTTCCCTTCCGCCGGTCTCGAAAGTGGATGACATAGGGTTGGCTGTTGCGATGGGCGCCTCGCTTAGTACGATGAGAGCGAAGGGTGTCGAAAATGTGCCCGCGGAGGAATTGGAAAAGCTGGTTATCGAGCCGTTTGCCAATCCGTTTCGTGTGCACCCGCTAATGGTGGATTGCCAACAGTTCAGTAAGCTTTTCAAGCTGGGAACTGAATGTTATGTAATGAACACACATGCATTCGGTATGCCTAATAAACAAAACGACATTCCTCTTCGCCTATCGTTGTCTATTGTGACGGCGATTGTAAAAGGTTCTCTAAAGTGGAAAAAGTGGGAAAAGTTCCCCGGTTTACTCATTCCCGAAAACGGAACGGAATTGTTCGATGCGGGGTACGACAAAAAGTATTCTCCAACCGAGGATGTCACATATTTAAAATTCTTAAGAAGAAGGATGCAGGATCGAATAACATATCTTTCGAATAAGCGCGATATCGAGAACGATATGGAGAGCATTTTTATCGATCCCCTTGTTGCGGCAAGACTTCACATCGATTCGATTTTAAATCCTATTTAGTTGTTGAAATTGCTATGTAAAACTGTTCGATAATTAGTCCTTAAACCGGAAACTAATTACCATATTTTTGCATAATGTATTACACAAGCCCGAAAAATCATCAAATGAATACTCATTTGCAAAACCGCAGCTCATAATGTTGTTTAGTACTTCTGGGTGACACAAAATAACACTATTTGAGACTCCTGGGTGACAGCAATTCACCCCGATTTGCTCTAAGCTTTTTCTTAGAATGGTTTAGTGTTCAATTATTTTAGGAATAATGTTTTGGATACTTAAACCGTTTGGCAGTTATCGTCTTGCAGGAAAAGCTCAATAGAACATCGTCATAAGTCGGTTTATTGACTTGGAAAAAGGAGTCCTTAAGTGCGGAACGAATTCAATTTATCAGAAAGCAGCGCCCTCTTAGTTGATTTCATGAATTCATTTTATCTCAACAATGAACCCGATATGTTTTTGGTAAGGAGCATTAAGAATGGGGAGCTTGCCGAAAATGTTCTATTTTTACAGGAAACTTGCGACTATGATTTAAGGACATGCGCTAAATCAAACCAAACGCCTGCTGATTACTGGACAAATGTCTTCTCGGTTCTACAGTTCTGTGTTCTTGCGGCGACAGTTCTACTTAAAGAAGATGATTTAGCTTGTAAAGAAGCGGCATGGATGATTATTGCTGCGGCGCTAAAATCAATAAAAGTATCTATGGTAAAAAGTTTTTCAGCAAATAACTTTGAAAAAGGCTTTCTTAATGAGCTAAAAGGAGATCTGGAAATACAAGCCGGAGAGATTCGCAGAGCCATCGATAGTTATACGGTGGCGTTAGGAAATTATGAGATGTTGGCGACTGAAGATCAGGAAGATTATATTCTGCATCCAGAGGTTGAAACGATGTTTCTGCAATGCGACTATATCTGGAAAGAGAAGCTATCCGGCTATTTTGTCGACTCATATGATTTTGTAAAGGGATTCTCGAAAAGGGTCCAGGCAAAAACTCAAATGGCTGCCGGCACTTACAAAATAACGAACCACGTTACGCTATAGACACACGGATTCACAGGTGAGCGCTATAAGACAAAGATAATAACACGCTGTTTTGTTTGCATACATTATGTCGATAACTCTGTATAATGGAAACAAAAGTGAGTATATAGGGTGGAGTTTGTGGGCATAAAAAGCGGTGTTTTGTCGGCTTTTTTATTATCAATCATGTTGTTGCTGGTTACAGGATGCGCGTCTAAATCTGATGGTGTAGTAAATCAGATTTCCAAAAACATCGATTTCATGACCAGAGACAATCCTGACAGGCAATTCAATGGAAACGATGTAAAGCTGGTAGAGGAATTGGCGAGTCCAATTTCCGGCACGCTTAAGTCATCGAACAATCCCGAAAAAGGCGACGCTCTGAACATCGATATTATGTATAAGATTAAAAAAGAAACCGTAAAAAGTGACGACGGATTTTTTAGTAATCTCCCATGGAATAAACCTCGTTTGGTTCTTACGACTCTTATCCCAAAGACGATTGCCAACAAGCAGAGTGTTTTATCCGTCGACTTTTCCCTTAAGCCAACACGCGTATTTGATGTTGGAGACAACCGGTATGCCGAATTCGAGGTAAATGAAATCAAGGGCAGCGAGGAAGAGATACACATAAGAACCAGCATGCAGTTGTTCCAATATGATTTC
>JACQYX010000138.1 GCA_016207985.1 Ignavibacteriales bacterium
AGCTTTATCGAATCGCTTATTATCTGTACGAACATAAGAATAATTGAGCAAATCCTCCATCCGTTTTTTACGCTTCTCGATGAGTGCAAGATAATTTTGTGCAACTTGTTTGGCAAGAGTGATGGTTTGGGATTTGGTGTCACCAGCAACAACGATAATTGACAGTTGAGAATTATTAATTGACAATTGACAATTAGCCGGAGAAAATGCCGAACCGAGAGTATCCATAGTTCGTGAGAATTTGAGATCTATACCATTGGCAATGGTTATTCCAATCCACACCGGATAATTTTCGTTCTGGTTTCGGATTAGATGCTTCTTCTTAGCGATGAGAAGGATATTATCTTCGACTCCAATTTCATAATCGTTCGGATCGTGTGAGTCGGTGAAAAATGCTCGAGCTGAAAGTTCATTACAATCGAGGTTTTCTAACTCAACGACCAAAGCGTTTATAGAATCAAGGAATGTAAATGTCTCCTGTATCCCGCTTGCATACTCACGAACTAGTTGATGAGGATAGACCTTCGTCTTTGCTTCTTTTGTATTTAACCATTGACCATCAATATGGATCGAATAATCTTCCATTATCTCTGTCGACATTATTCTCCACCCCTGCCAGCCGGAGCGGTGGACACCGTTTGTTTCTGTGTAATAAACTCCCGCTTGTTTGTTTGTGTAAGCAACTTCGCGTGACAACCTTTGAGATACTTCAATCATCAATTCATCAGCAGTGATGGGAATGCGTTCATGTCCTGGCTGAGACATGCAGGTCGCTGCCGTTAAAATTATCAAAAAGATTAAACTCATTAAAAAGAATATACGGATAAAGAAATGATCATTCAAAAATAATAAAGGGATTCATGAGATATGAACCCCTTTTGAGAAACCTTTAAATGGTAAATCGAGTTACTTCATCATTACCATCTTATTCATTGCAGAATAATTTTCAGTTTGCAGGCGATAGAAGAAGATTCCGCTCGAAAAGCCACTTGCGTCCCAAAATACTTTGTACCGTCCTGGGGCTTGGCGCTGATTCATCAGGACACTTACTTCCCTGCCAAGGATATCATAAATACTCAATCGCACATTTGTTTCGTTGGCGATACTATAAATAATTACCGTCGATGGATTGAACGGGTTCGGGAAATTTTGTTCTAGTCTGTATTGACGGGGCAAAAAACTGGGTCCTTCAACGACATCATTGGCATCAACAAATTCAATATCATCTACGTCGAACGTTGAGCCGAGATTCCCATTAATAATTGGGTCGATAGTCATATGAATAACAGCAGTATCGGGGATTTCTTCAGAGAAATATTCTATCGGGACAACAAATTCAGTATATGTAGTTACATCTTCTTTCCCGATGAATAATCCAAAACCTGAGGGACCTCCCGGCGAAGCTATTGCAACAATGACAACAAACGAATCACCGGCGACAGAAGTAAACTTGTAAAAACCCCTGACGGCTGAATATTTCCTATCAACCGGAATTCCAGGCACATCATCGTTCCCGCTCCACAATTGCGGTGATACATTGTAAATTCCCATTACATTTACAATTTCACCATGTACTGCGTACGAACCATTATGTGATTCGGTGTTCTGAGTTACATTGATGAACGTAGGAGCACTATTACTTGTAATCCAACCTACAGGTTCACCATTGTTCCATGTTTCGAACCCGCCGTTTGGGACCTGCCCAGTAGCCCATCCGATGATGAGAAAGATTTCAACAATAAGAACATGATATCTAAATTTCATATATTTACCCTTTATTGTTTGAAAAGAAATAATTGATTGGATGGAAAGATAATGAAAATGTATATATTCTGCAAGAGCAAACCGTCATCATCTAGACATCCCAGGTCGCCGTTATGTTCCGAAGGAGTTATACTCCTGAGGTATTTAGGATCGGGAGTAAAACTCCCTCACAACAAAGGGTGTATGCAACTTCGCGTGGACTTCCGTTCGCTGCTTTTATTATCAACTCTTCCACTATAATTGGGATGCGCTGTACTTGACAAAGGCAAAGAGAGGATACGAATATTATCGACAAGATTATTTTCATCTATCCAAAAAAGTATCTCTCACTATCGAAGCGAGCAGCACTTTCCGTGATTGTTAATATTCATCTTCTATTACTTCGAAGAACGATTCCGGATGCTCACAGGCAGGGCATTTGGTTGGAGGTGTTTTTCCTTCGTGAATGTAGCCGCAGTTTCTGCACTTCCAACGAACTACCTTGTCTCGTTTATATACAGTACCGCTCTCGACGTTTTGCAGCAACCTTCTGTATCGGGCTTCGTGATGTTTTTCGACCACCGCAATCGAGCGAAATGCCGCTGCAACTTCAGGAAAACCTTCTTCCTTCGCTGTAGCTGCAAACTCGGGATACAATTTCGTATACTCATGTTTTTCCCCATCGGCTGCAGCTCTCAGATTTTCTTTCGTTGTGCCTATCATCCCTGCGGGATATGAAGCAATAATTTCGACATCGCCGCCTTCTAAAAATTTGAAGAACCTCTTGGCATGTTCCTTCTCATGTTCGGCAGTCTCAAGAAAGATCGCAGCGATTTGCTCGTATCCTTCCTTCTTCGCCTGAGAGGCAAAATAAGTGTAACGATTGCGTGCTTGCGATTCGCCGGCAAATGCTGCCAAGAGATTTTTTTCTGTTTGTGTTCCTTTTAGACTTTTCATAATGTCATCCCATCGTTATTAGATTTATATGTTGTCTCAATAAAAAATGCCACACACTTAAGACGTGAATGGCATTGTAATTAGTTGATCATAGTGGATTGCTGTTAATTTAGTTTTACTTGCTCCTTTTTTCCGTACTCATAACCTTTGTTGAACGCATTCAGGTTCAAGTCTTCAGTCCCTTTAGGTACCGAAGCTTTCACTGCTTTTCTCATCGCTTCGGGATCGACGATTCCTGTAATAGCCGTCATGAATCCCATCATCACGATGTTGAGAACCATCTTTTTCCCAAGCTCTTCGGCAATGCGTGTTGCAGGAATGGAAAAATGTTTTAAGTCCTTCCTCAAATTATATGGCTGGACTAACTCTTCCTCGGTAATGAGTATTCCGCCTTGAGCAAGCTCGGGTGTAAATTTTGTATATGCTTCCTGCGACATCACAATCATTATTTGGGGAGAAGTGATGTACGGGTATGCAATTTCTTCGGGAGCTACGATAACCTGGGCACTGCATGCACTGCCACGAGCTTCGGGTCCGAATGCTTGTATCATTGTTGCGTGTTTATTATCATAGATTGCAGCAGCTCGTCCGATTATATACCCGCTGAGAATAACACCCTGACCGCCGAAACCGCCAATTTTAAGTTCTGTTCTTGCCATCGAAAAATTCCTTATCCTTTGTATGGTGTGTACTTATCACCAAATTTTACAGAATAATAATCGTTCATTATGTCGAGGTACGTTTGCTGATCTTTATCAACAAATTTTCCAACGATAATTTTACCCTGGAAATCGAGACCGACAGTTTTCGTATCGACATCGTTCTTGACCTCGCTGTTTTCTTTATAATAAATCATCTGATCGAGTCCGTCACCCAATTTGTTCCGACGACTGTAAAGTGTCGGACAGGGTGCAAGAATCTCGACAAATGAAAATCCTTTTTTTAGTAACGCTTCTTTAATTGCCTTCGTTACATGGCGGACATGATATGCCGTCCAGCGGGCAACATACACTGCACCGCACGATGCCGCTAAGTAAGGAAGATTGAAGGGATTTTCAAAATTTCCATGCGGTGTCGTAGATGCCGTTGCATATACCGGCGTTGTCGGCGCGACTTGTCCGCCGGTCATACCGTAAATAAAATTATTGATGAGAATGACAGTCATATCCACATTTCGGCGGGCGGCATGAATGAAATGATTTCCGCCGATTGCAGTAAGGTCACCATCGCCGCTGTAAACAACAACCTTCAATTCCGGATTTGCCAACTTCAAACCGGTCGCAAACGGGATTGCTCGACCATGTGTTGTATGGAATGAATCGAGATTTACATAGCCGGCAACTCGACCGGTACATCCGATACCGGAAACGATAGCAACTTTCTGGAGATCGAGTTTACTTTGGTCCAGCGCATTTGCAAAACAATTTACCGTTGTGCCGATACCGCAGCCGGGGCACCAGATATGCGGCATCCGATCCATACGTAAATATTCTTCAACCATATTGGTCGGCATGCTTTCATCAACATCTATTAAATTTTCTGTCATCGGTCTTAGCCCTTCAAACTATTCTTTATAACGTTGAAAATATCTTTTGGATTATGAACAGAGCCACCTCCATGCGGCACAAGCTCAACCCGAGCTTTACCGGCAACATGACGCTCGACTTCAAGAACCATTTGTCCGTAATTTATCTCCGGCACTACGAATGCCTTTACTTTCAA
>JACQYX010000139.1 GCA_016207985.1 Ignavibacteriales bacterium
AATTTCCACATGATGAAGATTTACAATCCGTTAATTGCTGTACTTGCCATTCATCGGAACAGGAGCTTCACGAAAAATCTCTTCACGGAAAAGCACTTTCAAAAGGAGATCAACTCGCTCCCCGTTGTTATGATTGCCACGGTAAGCACGATATATTAACCGCTAAGAATCCGAATTCTCAGACCGCACCGTTGAAGGTACCGTTCTTATGCGGGAAGTGCCATCAAGAGGGTGCGCCAGTTCAGAAGCAGCGAACGATTCACCAAGATCATATCATCGAAAATTACTCAGAGAGTATCCATGGTGAAGGACTGCTGAGGAAAGGACTTATCGTTGCCCCGAGCTGCGTATCATGTCATACGGCACATTCAATTTTACCCCATACAGATGCTGCTTCATCAATTTCCAGAAAAAACATCGCTTCAACGTGTGCGAAGTGCCATGCAGAGATTGAAACTGTTCATCGCAAAGTTATTAAAGGTGAATTGTGGGAAAAACAAGCGCATGTCTTGCCTGCTTGTGTCGATTGTCATCAGCCGCATAAAGTTAGAAAAGTATTTTACGATCAAGGTATGGCAGATCGTGATTGTATAAGATGCCACGAAAAAACTGATCTTAAATCTTCAAAAGATGGATACTCTCTTTATGTGAAGTACACCGACTTGAAGCTCTCGCGCCACTTGAACGTATCGTGCGGCCAATGTCATTCAGAAGTTGTCGCTTCTCATGTTCGACCATGCGATGCAATTACAAAAAAAGTTGATTGTGCTTCGTGCCATGCAGAGGTTGGAACACAATATTTGAAAAGCACGCACGGGCAATACTTTGCTAAGAACGACCTGAATGCACCCACCTGCAAAGAATGTCATGGAACGCATGGTGTGCTCGGTAAAACAGATCCTAAGTCCCCAACGTTTCCAACAACAGTGCCGGCATTATGTGCGCGATGCCATCGCGAAGGGGAGAAAGCTGCTGTTCGGTACACTGGCAGTCAGCATGAAATCATCGAACATTATACTGAAAGCATTCATGGCAAAGGGTTAATAAAAAGTGGATTGACTGTAACTGCAATGTGTACGAATTGCCATACTGCACATAATGTTTTACCACATATTGATTCTGCTTCGAGTATCAATCCTAAAAACATTCCCACAACTTGCGGCAAGTGTCACCACGGTATTGAAGAACAATTTGCACAGAGTATTCATTCAAAACTTGTTGGAAAAACCGATAAACAATTACCCGTCTGCGCCGATTGTCATAGTGCTCATACGATTCGCCGGGCTGACGAAGATGGATTCAAACTCGATATTATGCAAAAGTGCGGTCGATGCCATGAAGATATTGCAAAAACATATTTCGATACTTATCATGGAAAGGTATCTCAGCTCGGATATACAAAAACTGCAAAGTGTTACGATTGCCATGGGGCGCACGATATTCTGCCAATTTCTGATCCAAAATCTCATTTAAGCCGTGAGAATGTTGTAGGGACATGTCAGAAGTGTCATCCCGGTGCGACAAGAAGATTTGCAGGTTATCTTACACATGCAACACACCACGATCCGAAGAAATATCCATTTCTATTCTGGACATTCTGGGGTATGACAGCCCTTCTGATGAACTCTTCACGTTTTCATGATTGTTAGTTTTATCAGTCTGGCTCTGACAGGCATGACACTCAAGTTTTCTTATACCGGTTGGGCTGTTGTTCTTTCACGTATCTTTGGCGGCTTTGAAACTGCCGGTTTCATTCATCGCTCTGCTGCCGTTGTGATGTTTGGCGTTTTCTTCACGCATCTTTATGATCTTATGAGAAGAAAACGTACTGAATTTGGAACATGGAAAAATCTGATCTTAGGTCCACACACAATGCTTTTCAATAAAAAAGATTTGCATGATTTCATCGGTAATCTTAAATGGTTCCTCGGACTCGGTCCACGCCCCAAGTACGGTCGTTGGACATATTGGGAGAAGTTCGATTACTTCGCGGTGTTCTGGGGAATGTTTGCAATCGGTTCTACGGGATTGACTCTTTGGTTTCCTGAAATCTTCACACTTATTTTCCCCGGCTGGTTGATTAACGTTGCTACAATTATTCACAGCGATGAAGCGCTTCTTGCGACGGGATTCATTTTTACTGTGCATTTTTTTAACACACATCTCCGCCCGGAAAAATTTCCGATGGACATCGTCATATTCACTGGTCGGATGACACTCGAGGAGTTCAAGCATGATAAACCGGCAGAGTATGAAGCACTTGTAAAAAGCGGTGAACTCGAAAAATATCTTGTCGAACCCTACCAGCCGATTGTAATTCGTACCGTTCGTATCTTCGGCTGGATTGCACTAACGATCGGATTCAGCATAACCGTGTGGATTGTCTATGCTATGCTTTTCGTCTACCGTTAATCTAAAATTTTTATTATATTTATCAATCGTTTTTCATTAAAAATCGCATAGTTTTAACCTATTTCCTCTATATATCAATGGTTCTGTCAAGAAAATAGATATTCAGATACTTTAATATAATTTCATGAAACGTATTTTCCCTCCATCATTCTACAATTTGACAACATTAATTGGCACCTCAATTGTATCTATCAGTTTTGGTTTAATTATCTTTCTAACTATCCTTGAGTTTTTCGCGACGGAACAAAAGCCATATATGGGCATTGTAGCATTTGTGATTTTACCAGCATTCCTTTTGTTTGGAGTTATTCTTATTGGATTTGGTATAATCCGCGAACATCGGCTCGAGCGAAAAGGTAAACCGCATGGTCTTCATCTTCCACAAATCGATTTGAACAATCCTCGTCACCGAACGGCGTTTGCCTTTTTATCAGTCGGTGGAATTTTGCTTATTATGTTTTCTGCTTTTGGTAGTTTCAAAGCGTATGAATACACCGACTCAGATGAGTTTTGCGGTGAGACGTGTCATAAAGTGATGTACCCTGAGTTCACCGCATATCAGTACTCACCCCATGCTCGTGTTGGATGTGTTCAGTGCCATATTGGTCCTGGTGCAACATGGTTTGTTCGTTCTAAACTTTCAGGTGCATATCAGGTTTATGCAACACTTTTCA
>JACQYX010000133.1 GCA_016207985.1 Ignavibacteriales bacterium
CCGATATCAGAGGCACAACCGGTATGAATGAACGCGGAATTGTTCTTGTAGTCGACGACGAGCCGAATATTTTAAAAACCCTGAAAATAGGATTGGAAGCAATCAATTTTAAAGTTGAGGGATTCTTAAATCCGGTAAATGCTTTGGATTCTGTCGAAGATGGTAAGTATGATATTGCTTTTATCGATCTCATGATGCAGCCAATTGATGGGATGCAATTGCTGAAGGATATCCGACAAAAGTCACCGTCAACGACATCGGTTATTATCACCGCGCATGGATCGATAGATAGTGCAGTGGAAGCGATTAAGAGCGGTGCTTTCGATTTTTTGCAAAAACCTTTCGACTTGAAAGAGTTACAGCTATTCGCAGAAAAAGTTCTCGACCATCATAAACTCCAGAAAGAAATTCGATCTTTAAGGAAACAGCTTCAGGATATTCAATCTGAGACAAAAATTATCACACGCAATCCGCAGATGGTCCAACAGCTTGAATTAAGCCGACAGGTTGCCGATAGTATGCTAACCGTTCTCATCGAAGGTGAAAGCGGCACCGGAAAAGAGATGGTTGCTCAGTATATTCATACAAACAGCGACAGACGTGAAAAACAGTTTGTGAAAGTCAATTGTGCAGCACTGGCTGAAAACTTATTAGAAAGCGAATTGTGTGGTCATGTTAAAGGAGCATTCACGGGTGCACTGAAGGATCGGGAAGGTCGTTTTGAAGTTGCTGATGAGAAGGTCGTTTTGAAGTTGCTGATGGTGGTACAATATTTCTTGATGAAGTAGCCGATATTCCTCCCTCATCTCAAGTTAAGCTGTTAAGATTCTTACAGCATCGTGAGTTCGAGCGTGTCGGCGATAATGTTACCAGGAAAGTCAATGTGAGAGTCATCGCCGCGACCAACCGGAAACTTTCCGATGCGCTCAAGGAGGGAAGTTTCAGAGAAGATTTATACTATCGCCTAAATGCGGTGCGTATATCATTACCCCCATTGAGAGAGAGACCTGAAGACATTCTTCTGTTAGTACATCATTTTACGAAAAGATTTACCAACAATGTCGATGTCGATATCGATCCAGAAGCATTGAAGCTACTAACATCCTACCCTTGGCTTGGTAATGTTCGCGAGTTAGAGAATGTGATGGAGCGAGCTGTCCTGTTGGCTAAACATGGTAAAATCGAAGTGTCTCATCTACCACCAGAATTAAAGAATCCCGCTAGTTTAAAAGCAGGATTGTTATCGTTAGAAGCTATGGAAAGTTTGCACATAACTCGAGTATTGCGTGTTGTCAAAGACCTTGATGAAGCAGCTCGGTTTTTAGGCATTGATCCGGCAACGCTCTGGAGAAAAAGAAAAAAGTACGGTATCAAGGATTAAAATCTCATTGCTTTTTGCAATGTTATAGAACTACTTTGTTTTGTATAAGTTACTCATATAGAGCTATTATTATTCGACTCTCTCTTGCATAATGCAAGATAATAAAATTTTTGACCTCAATAATCCCTCAACCAGTGAATATTTAAGAATAGTTTTTAACGGTTTTATGGCATTTAGTTTGTGTTTGTTTAAATTGAGTGATCATAATCAACAGTTAATACTTGACTAATGTTAATAAAGTCTAAAACGATATTGGATGGCAAGATTGCCATTATTGAAATTCGTGGTGCCCTTATCGGTGATGAAGGTACTGATGAGTTCCGTCGTGAAATCATGGACTTCATCGAACAGGGCAATAGAAACCTGATTGTTAATTTACAAAGAGTAAATTATATGAACAGCTCAGGTATTGGAGCGATCGTCTCCGCACAAACAAGCTACATCAAGAATGGCGGGGAGATTAAACTTGTCGGTCTCACGAAAAATGTACTTAACCTTTTTGCAGTTACAAAGCTCATTGAAATTTTCGATGTACACGAAAAGGCGGACGACGCGATTAAAAGTTTTTTATCAGAAAAATCAACAGATCAAATTAAATCATTAATAAATAATTTACAGGAGTAATAAAATGAAACAATCAACCTTTGTCACGATTGTTATTTTCTTGGCAATTCTTATCGGTTTTGTTATTTGGTGGTTCATTCTTGGAAATCCGGCGAACTTTTTCGATGGTACTAACCGTCAAAAACCGAATAGCTTAATGGGAATGGTTTTCACAGGCGGCTATGTCGTTCCGATATTGATTGCACTTTCAATTATGTTTATCACATTTATCATTGAACGAGCACTATCTCTGCGAAAAGCCCAGGGACGCGGTGCTCTTGCAACATTCTTAAAAAACGTTCAGAAGAGCCTTGTAGATGGTAACGTTGAGGCGGCAATGAAGGCATGTGATCAACAGCGGGGTTCGATGGCGAACATCCTTAGAGCGGGATTGGAACGTTATCAGTTCTTAGCAAAAGAAAGTAAAACCATGGAAGCTGAAAAACAAATGTCAGAAGTACAGCGAGCGATCGAGGAAGCGACCGCACTTGAGATGCCGCTTCTTGAAAAGAATCTGATTGCCCTCTCGACTATCGCATCGATTGCGACAATGTTGGGATTATTTGGAACGGTTATCGGTATGATTCGAGCATTCCAAGCTCTCGCACGTGCCGGTGCACCAGATGCTATCCAGCTTTCAATCGGTATTTCTGAAGCTCTTGTCAACACGGCATTGGGAATATTCGCAGCTATCGTCGGTATCGTGGCATATAATTTCTTTGTCAATAAGGTCGATACTTTTACATATATGATCGATGAAGCAAGCTTTGACATGATTCAAACGTTAAAAGTAAAACAATAAGAGGCGTAAATCATGCCTAAAATAAAAAAACATAGACTTGGTGTTTCGATCGATAATACACCATTGGTCGATATTGGATTTTTGTTGCTGACATTTTTCATGTTGACGACACAATTCAAGCCGCCAGAAGAAGTACAGATCATTCTGCCATCCTCGCATTCGAAATTTCTTTTACCGGAATCAAACGTTATGACGGTTACGATTAGTAAAGATAACCGTATTTTCTTGGGTTTTGATTCCCAGCATTTGATGTCGAAGCTATTCGGTGAAGAAAACAAACTTCGCCTCGCAGTAGAAGTAACTACGAAAGAGCTGCCTGATTTGTTCATACGTGCACGTATTGCAAATCCCAAGCTCCGTACCGTGGTTAAGGGCGATCAGGAAGCAGAATATGGACTTGCTGAGGATGTCATGGACATTCTTCAGAAAACACAAATAACGCGTTTTAATCTTGTAACTGATTTAGAGAACGACTAAGGAGTAATATTATGGGTATGGTCGATACAAGTGGCCCACGAGGACACGAAAGAAAAAAAGGAAGACATAAGAAAAAACGTCGCATCGGTGTAAAAATTGACAATACACCGATGGTCGATATTGCGTTTCTCTTGCTCACGTTCTTCATGTTGACTACAACCATGAATAAACCAGCGACAATGGAAATTAACCTTCCTCCCAGTAACGATGTGAGTGTCGAGGTACCGATGAGTAATCTCATGACAATCCGCGTTAAGGAAGATGGTACCATTTATTGGAATATTGGTGTTGAAGATCCTCAAAAGATCGAATTCAAAGATTTCGGCAAATTCTTAGTTCAGAAGAATCAAGAAAATCCGAAGCTGATCACATTATTGAAAATAGATCGGAAAGGAAAATATTCCCTTATGGTTGATCTCATGGATGAGTTAAACTTGGCGAATGTAACGCGATTCAGTATCTCGCCGTTGCAAGAGAATGATAAAAAAATTCTAGCAAAATTGTCATAAGAAAGGAGAGTAAATTATGACAGCACAAGCATTAGTAGCCACCGCAAGAGTCGGAATGCAAGAATGGCGGAAACTATACAAACGCCATTTGGGCATCGCCCTAACTATAGCGGTAACGTTTCATTTACTCGCAATTGGAACGTATTATTTAATTGGGTATCTCTCCGAAGAAGATGAGCCGGTAGTAATGGTGCGAATCACGAAATATACGGATTTGGGCCCACCGCCATCGATGACGGAAGCTGAAGCTGCACCTGCAGTAGCAGTGAACGTTCCGGTTGCGAAACCTACTGTTGGTATACCGGTACCTGTTCCCGACGCAGAAGTAAGTCCGGAGCAAACCATTGCAACCCAACAGGAGCTATCTGCAATCCAGAGTCCTATAGTAACACAACAGGGTGATGGTGAAGAGGTACGGATCGAGCAGGATATTAGAATCGAAGATGAAGCACCCCCGGATTTTGTACCGTACGAAAAACCACCTGTTCCAGTGAAAGAGATAAAACCCGATTATCCGGAAATTGCCCGACGAGCCGGTGTTGAAGGCACGGTGTGGGTA
>JACQYX010000134.1 GCA_016207985.1 Ignavibacteriales bacterium
AATGGAACATACTGCTGGGTGGGTGAAAGGAACGGGAGAAGAATGATTTATGAAAACAAGGCTTTCATGCATATAGGTCTTGTTACTCACGAATTTGGTCATATTATTGGATTTTATGATGACTATGTTAGCTATCAGAGTCGTTATAGTAGTAAAACATTCAACCTAATGGCTCTTGGATTGTGGAATGGACCATTAGAAAAAGGTGGGTGTCCAGCTTCATTATCTCCTTATGAGCGTTGTATAGTAAAAAATTGGGTAGCACCAATTTTACTAACTCGTGATACAACCAACTTTAAAGTTATTTACGATTATCAAAATCCAAGAATTTATCGAGTCAATCCATTCAACCGTGATCCATTGGGAGATGAGTGTTACTTATTTGAGATAAGGCTTCGAAAAGGATTTGATCTTTATCTTCCAACAACACCAGATAGTTTTCAATTCCAGCCTGGTAATTTATTAATTTGGCATTTGAGTTTTTATAGTACTGTAGATCCTTTAGATTGTGATTCAGAGAAAGTCGCATTAGTTCCAGCAGATAATAACAGAAATTATTATTATCTAAAAGATTTTTTCCCAATGGATTCAATATTGAATAGACAAAGCTACAATGATATAACAACACCAAAGACGTTAATAGGTGATGATCCTAATGTAAAAGCACATTTTGATCTTAGTGGCATCAGACGTCACAGACCAACTAGTCCATCAGATTCTGACTATGCAATAATTGATACAATTGCCCTTAGACGCACTTATGCTACAGGTATTATTTCTCAGAATACAGCTTGGCAATATGATGTAAGGGTGGTTGGTGATGTGACAGTTCAAAGTGGAGTGAATTTAACGATCATGCCTGGAACGAACATTAAAATCGGTCCGGGATATACTTTAACAGTGAACGGTAAACTCATTGCCAAGGGAGACATTAACAATCGCATAACATTTACCTCAAGCAATCCAGTTCCTCAATCAGGTGACTGGGGTGGCATCACTTGCTCAGGCGGCGGACCAGATACACTCACATATTGTGATATAAAATATGCTGTTAATGGAATCCAATTTGTAAATACAGCAGCAAATAGTTCCATGTTTAACGATACAATTTCACGAACGAGCGATTGCGGTGTGTTTGTCTCAAACACAAACTGGTCGAATCCAAGCTTGAAGATGTATAAGTGTGTAGTAAGCAATAACGATAAATCGGCAGTAAAAGTAAACAATGCAAGAGTTTTAATCTCACACTCGAAGATGGAGAACAACGAGCAGCAGCAGCTTGGTCCCGCAACGGTGTATGTTTGTAATGGTGGAAGAGTTTACATAGACAGCACACGGATTCAGAACAACGTTTACCTCGGACTTGAAGCAAGCGGAACAAGCTCGCGAGCTATTCTAAGCATCGATGAATACAAGAAGGGATATAACACATTATATCAGAATGGAGGCGGTGAGGTGTATGTTCACAATTCTGCACGAGCAATACTTGGTTTCTCGGCAAAGATATCATATTGTTCCTGTCCAGATCAAACTTCAGTGCCAAATGCTTCGGTGCCTGGATGTCCGCCGGGGTGCACACTTAAATACAGCTACGAGCCGCGGGCAGGTTATAACAATGTTTACGATAGCTACACCTTTCCGGGCAGGTTGGTCAATAATACGTCCGATACAACAGTGCCGGCACGTTACATTTACTGGGGAACGCATCGCGCAAGTGACACTGTATCAGCTCGCGTTGTATGTAGGAGAGGGTGGAGCGTTTGAATCGGCATTTCCATTGTCGTGGGAGATGTTTCTCAGGACAATAGAGAATTCATCATTACCAGATAGAATCAGATTGACTGCTTACGCATTACGAACTCAGTTGAAGATCGATAGAGGAGAATACCAGACAGCAATCGGAATGGCAAATGACGTATTGAGTCGGCGCATCATCAGTGATGATCTATGGCTATATTATCAAACGAGGAAAATATTTGCATCGGTGGGTATTGGAGATAGCGCAGGTTTATGAGGAATCTTCAATGCAGTCAAGAATCGTGGATATCTAATTGATAGTACGGCGATAAAAACAATGGAAGAATATCTGATTGCTGCATCGGGCAGTAATCCAGGTTTTGTAGGAAGTGGAAGTGAGTATATAAGAAGTAGTATAAGTGACGATCAATTAAAACCGAAGACATATAAGCTGGAGCAGAATTTCCCAAATCCATTCAATCCAATCACGGTCATAAATTATCAACTGCCAGTAGATGGTCTTGTAACTCTGAAAGTATTTAACATACTTGGACAGGAGATAGTAACACTGGTTGATGAAGTTCAGGAAGCAGGATACAAATCGGTGAACTATGATGCTGCCAATTTGCCGAGCGGTGTTTATTTTTATAGGTTCCAAGCTAATCCAGTAGATGGCAGGCAAGGTGGAAGTTACACAACCGTCAAAAAGATGATACTGGTGCGATAAATCCTTGAAATATTTAAAAAAGCCCATGTTTATATCGATACATGGGCTTTTATATTTTTATGAAAAATGTAAAAATTTGATTTTTATTCTTGACATCAGTGAAATATTTTCTTACATTCTTTTGTCAATAAAATATAAGTGGAGGACGACACTCTCCCAAGGTAAGGAAACTCACCGAATAAGTTTCCAAACCTGCCGTCCGATGAACGTTCGGTGTTCTAATTCACTGAAGTGTGTTATTACTAAAATATTGGAGGTTCCAATGGATTCATTATTTTCAAAAACAGTAAAAGCCGGTAAGACAACTTACTTCATCGATGTGAGAGAAGCGAAGAATAAAAACAAATACATCTCCATCGCCGAAAGCACATTGTCAAAAGAGGGTGAAGAGAAAAAGTTCACACGAAAAAGCATCACCATCTTCGACAATGCAGCAGAGCAGCTCCGCGATGCGTTTGCGGAAGCGATGAAGATCATGCAGAAATAATCTTCTCATACATATATCGACTCAAAGTGGAGCAAGCGGCTGAGCTTGCAAAGATATTCATTCATTCTGAATGTATATCGAGTGTGAGTTCTTTGGATGCCTCTCGATCATCGATTTTTATTTTTTAAACTAAAGAAAATCAAGGAGGTTAGTCATGGCAAAAGCATTTAGCTTAGCATCATGGAATGTCGAACACTTTAAAGACAATCCTAAGCGAGTTAAAAAGGTGGTCGGATTCCTTAACGAACAGAATGCAGATGTGTTCGCGTTGTATGAAGTTGAAGGGAAGACAGTAATAAATCAACTCTTCGATCAAATGCCGGGATATGATTTCCATATCACCGAAGGCGAGCAGGTTCAGGAAATCCTCGTGGGAGTGAGATCAAATCTTACAGCATTTTTCACACAACGGACTGAATTCAAAACCGGAAACACTTATCTTCGTCCCGGTGTCTTGCTAACCGTTCGGGTGGATGAACGGAATTTCACCATTCTTTTTCTTCATACAAAAAGCAGCTCGAAGCCGATCGGGCTTGGAATTCGGGACGATATGTTTGAGCGTGCGATTGATTTCAAGAAAACGCTCGATAAAAAATCTCCCAATAAAACATCGTTCATGTTCTTGGGCGACCTCAATACGATGGGGATGCAATATCCGTTCGACAAGAATATTAATCCGGAGCTTGAGCTGAAAAAACTGGATAGTCAAGCTCAGAAGGCGTCCATGCATCGTCTTTCGAAAAATAATCCAACCTGGTGGAATGGACCTAAGAGTAAAATTAAACCGTCCGATTTAGATCATGTCGTTGCTTCGGATAGTCTCAGGTTCAAGAAGTTTGACGGATCGGAAATCGATGTGAGGGGATGGACAAAATGTAATAATGATGCCGAGAAAGCGAACTGGATAAAATCATATTCAGACCATGCGCTTCTATACCTTGAGGTTGAGATGTAAATAATTAATAATTATAAACCATTTAATCCGAGAGGAGGATGTTTTCAATGCTTGAATCTCTCGATAGTTTGATTGCAACTATTGCAATCGTGTTTGTATTAAGTTTAATCGTTCAGGCGGTTCAACAGATCCTGAAACAGCTATTGTGCATGAAGTCGGCATATATGGAGCGGGAATTAGTGATGATGTTCCTGACTGATGACCGATTGAAATCACTTGCCGATCAAAGAAAGAAAATACTCAATAAAATAAAACCACAATGGTTGGTGCTTAGAAAAATACCGGAGGGGGAGAAGTTAGTTGTAAAAGATTTAAAGGTAAAAATGCAATCGATCGGGTATCGTGATCTTGAAATCTTGGAAAATCTAAATGTCGATACTTTTATAGATATCCTAAGAACACTGCCAATGTTCTCGAAATTCGAAAGGGAGACAGTAGATAAACTCCAGGAAGTGGAGTATGAAGCGAGGAAATGGTTCGATATTGCAAAGCGGGCGTTTCAGGATCATTACGAGCGCCGCATGAAACTTTGGGCTTTCATTCTAAGCGGCATCGTCGTGATGACTTTAAATGCGAATATCTTTTCGATTTTCAAAAATCTCTCAACCAATGAAGTACTACGCGAAAGTATAGTGGCATCTGTACCTACATTATTAAGTACCGCGAGTGATTCGGCACATAATAATGTGCCTGATGCGATGAGAGATTCGATTATCAAGCATGAGGTTGGTTTGATCGAGTCTTATATCTCTGACAAGTCGTTGGCACTTGTACGCTGGAACAGTGCAAATGGGGATTCGTTGTCGAGAACGATCAA
>JACQYX010000135.1 GCA_016207985.1 Ignavibacteriales bacterium
TCCCAACACGACTCCTTCCGAGCTGAAGGAAGCGACTCTGAAGATCGTAAAAGATATTTGGAATAAATATTACGCTTCCATTTTCAAGCAGAGTGATGTTGTTTTGTTAGGAATTTATTCTCATATGATTGATGCATATCTGTATCTCCCCGATTACTCGCTGGGTCATATGATTGCATTCCAGATCGAGTCGCAGATGAAGAAAGCGGGAGCGATCGGACCGGAGTTCGAGAGGATGGCAACAGTGGGAAGAATTGCACCGGATCTGTGGATGCAGAATGCAGTCGGTACCGACGTCAGCCCCGATGCGTTGATCGAAGCAACCGAGCGAGCATTAAACGTTTGGCATAAGAATTTTATGAAATAATAGATTCAAGAATTTACTTGACTTTCTGATAAATTACGCTTATTATTTCAACATAGTACAATCAAACGAAGAGGTTTTTGAGTAAAAAGGATTATCATGAAAAAAGTCCAAATATTGTATGTTGATGATGAAGTTGATGCTTTGCATTCTTTACAGATTGGCTTGGAAGATCGAGGATACGATGTTCTAATAGCCGAAAGTGGCAAGAATGCATTGGAATTGTTGAAGAAAAATACACCGGATGTCATCATCGCCGACCTGAGAATGCACCCTATGAATGGATTCGAGTTGTTTCAAGAGGTGAAGAAAAACACAAAAATGACAAGTGTTCCATTTTTTTTCCTCACAGCAGTCGATGATTTTCTCGCTCAGAAGTATGGACAAACCTTGGGGGTAGATGCTTATATAACAAAACCGATCGAACTCGATTATCTCGAAACGATTATAAAACGGAAGTTAGGGAATCAATAATCTTTTAGACTACTGAGCTTTGATTCCACCTCCCCAGTCTCAATCTTCACAAAGGTTCCAGTTCATCGATTTACTTCGCGGTTGGGCGGTCTTCGTGATGATTGAAACTCACATCGTCAATGCACTTCTTAGATCGGATGTCAGGGAATATGCTTCATTTAAAGTTCTCACGTTTTTTAACGGACTTGTTGCCCCTTCTTTCCTTTTCTGCGCCGGAGTCGGATTAGCAATAACATTGTACCGTAAGTGGCAGTCGTATATAAATTTCCGGCGATCTTTGTGGAATTACGTCATCAGGGTATTGTTTATTTTAGTCGTTGGATACTCACTCCACCTTCCATTCTTTTCACTGAAGCGTTTATCGGTTATAACCGATGATCGTCTTTGGATTTCATTTTTTCAAGCCGATATTCTCCAGACTATAGTAATAACTCTGCTTATTATATTGATTATTGCTGTGATTTCACGATCCCAATCAATCTTCATTTATTCGTTATCCGTTCTATCGATGTTCATTGTTTTTGCTTCACCGATTATACGTGGAATGGATCACGCATCGTTACCGATATGGTTCCGACCATATCTGACCACAGATTTTAATTCTCAGTTTCCTCTTTTCCCCTGGTCGGCGTTTTTAACAAGTGGGGTGATCATCGGTTTTCTTTATATGCGAGTAGCAGGTAATTGGAGAGAACAAATCCGCCTGGGATTGGTCTTACTCGCGTTTTTTGTTTTATGGCGATACGAACAAAAAGGTAAATCATCTGAGAACTCTCTATTCATAATCTTTGGACAAGAATCGTTGTTAGTTTATGTTGTGCATTTATTGATTGTGTATGGACACACTTACAAATGGAGTTTCATAATGTATTTCGGCGCAAACTTGAATTATATCGAGTGTCTCGGACTTTTTGCTGTTTTGGCTCTGGCGATGTACATCATGGCGTACGTCTGGCATGGTTTAAAGAAATGGAATTTAAGGACTGCTAAGAGCGTTCAATTTATAACGCTCGCTCTAATTGTTGTTTCTTTTATTTTGAGAGAATCTTAAGCGGATGAGCTATCGAATTACTTTCTTTTCTTCAATAACTTTTCAAGTTTCCAACTTTTAATATCGGAGAGAGCGCTGTAAGCTGTAAGATCGAAATGAATTGGAGTGATGGATACATATTTGTCGAAAATCGCGATAAGATCAATATCCTCGGAAATATCCAGGACATCGAGTTTGCCTGTTAACCAATAGTACTCTTTGTTGTTCGGGTCTCTTCTGACATCGAATGTATCGTCCCAGCGTGACTTCCCCTGTCGTGTGATTCGCACTCCGCGAATATCTTTTTCTTTTAACGGGGGAACGTTCACATTGAGTAATGTATCTTTCGGCAGTCCCTTCTTAATCACAAACTCGGTAAGCTTTCGAGAAAATTTGGATGCAAAACTAAAATCAGGTTTATCATAAGTGGTGAGTGAGACAGCGATTGAAGGAATTCCCAATATAGTGCCTTCAGTTGCCGCGGATACGGTTCCGGAATATATAATATTGATAGCAGTATTGGACCCGTGATTTATACCTGAGATAAGCAAATCGGGTTTATCCTTGAGAATCGTTCGAACGGCAATTTTTACACTGTCTGCCGGTGTTCCATCCACTGCAAAACCGAAGAACTTTCCGTTCTTGAAAAATTTTTTCACACGGAGGGGATAATTCATAGTTATTGCATGACCGACAGCGCTTCGCTGTTCATCTGGGGCAACAACCGTAACGGTTCCGATTTTTTTCAGTTCCTGAACTAATGAAAATATTCCGGGTGCATCGATACCATCGTCGTTAGAGACAAGGATATTAATCTGTTTTCGATTTTTTCCCACGATTTTATCTAATAACTTTCTTTTCCCGTTGGAAATTTTTTTGATTTCACATCGGCAATATATGTACGGAAAGCTGAGCGCATCGTTTCTGCCATTTCCGAGTAACGCCGGACGAAGCGCGGTTTAAATTCTTCGGTCAATCCTAACATATCGTACACAACCAATACTTGTCCATCGCAATGTGGTCCGGCACCGATGCCGATGGTCGGAATAGAGATTGATTCAGTTACTCTCTTGGCGAGCGAAGCAGGAATTTTTTCCAGAACAATTGCAAATACGCCTGCATCGGCTAAAACTTTGGCGTCATGCAGTAACTCGTCGGCTTCTTCTTTTGTTGTCGCTCTGACTTCGTAAGTACCGAATTTATTGATCGCTTGAGGTGTTAATCCCAAATGCCCCATCACCGGGATGCCAATCTTGACGAGATGCTTGACGATATCGGTGAC
>JACQYX010000149.1 GCA_016207985.1 Ignavibacteriales bacterium
TCAGGAAAGCGATAATTCTTGCCTTCGGACTCTTAACAATTGGATATAGTGCGTTAGGTGCATTACCGTATAAACCGACTGTACTTCCCGCTCTAATGATCGTGATGCTCGGTGGATCGTTTATCAAATCTATTATCACAGGGACGGTCGCTAAAACTTCGGATTCAGAACATCGAGCGAAAGCTTTTTCAATCTTTTATGGAATCGTTAACGTCGGTGCGTTTTCAGGAAAGACTTTTGCATATCCGTTACGTATTTATTTAGGTTTAGAGTCGATCAATTTCTTCTCAGCCGTTATGACATTCATCGCCGTCATAGTTGTCTATTTTTTCTACCGGAATGTCGATATTCACGAGGAAGGAAAAACTCTCAAAGCTGCATGGCAAGGATTGGTACGCGTCGTTTCAAATGGTCGGCTTTTTACATTGATTTTGATCGTTACAGGATTCTGGATTATTCAGAATCAGATGTATGCAACTATGCCAAAGTATGTTTTACGGACGGTTGGGAATCATGCCTCACCCGAATGGATCGCGAATGTCAATCCCTTCATCGTGGTTCTCTTTGTTGTGCTTATCACTCAGCTTATGAAGAAGGTTAAAGCTATTAACTCGATGATCGTTGGAATGCTGCTCATGCCTTTCTCAGCGCTTTGCATGGCATCAAGTCCATTGCTCGAATCGGTCGCTGGACAATCGGTTCCGATCTTCGGACTATTCACTGCTCATCCAATCACGGTGATGATGATTACCGGAATAGTGTTTCAGGGACTGGCAGAATGTTTTATATCGCCAAGATACTTGGAATTCTTCTCGCTTCAAGCCCCGAAAGGAGAGGAAGGAACTTACTTAGGATTCGGACATCTGTATAACTTTTTCTCATCATTGTTCGGATTTGTTTTATCAGGTTACCTGTTGACTACCTATTGTCCCGATCCTAAAACTCTAACCGCCGAGCAGGCGTTACACGCTTATGATAACGCAAATTATATTTGGTACTATTTTGCGGTGATTGGATTGATAGCGGCAGTGGCATTGTTCATTTATGGGAAAGTAACCTCAAAAAATATCAGTGTGAATAAGTGAAACTCTTTTTTCAAATATTCAAATACTTAGTGCTCGTTTTACTTGCACTCTCGATGCTCATCCCGTTTCTCTGGATGATAAGCACATCGTTGATGAATGAGCTTGAAGTTTATCAATTCCCGCCAAAGTTTTTACCTTCGACCTGGAAATGGTCGAATTTTATTGAAGCGATGACGCTGCAACCGTTCGGTCGATTCTTCCTGAATACTTTAATCGTTGCATTCGCATCAGTTGCGGGTCAATTGCTATTTTGTTCGATGGCTGCGTACGCATTCGCCCGCCTTCGATTCAAAGGGCGAGATAAACTTTTTAGCTTGTATTTGGCGACGATGATGATACCAGCTATTGTAACTATCATACCGGCATTCCTAATAATCAACATGTTTGGATGGATGAATACTTATTGGGCTTTATTTACACCAACCGTCTCAAGTGTGTGGGGGATATTTCTGCTTCGGCAATTTTTCCAAACGATACCAAGAGATTTAGAAGATGCAGCACGTGTGGATGGTGCATCTGAGTTCACAATCTTCTGGAAGATTATTCTACCACTTTCGAAACCTGCACTTGCAACACTTGCAATCTTCGCTTTCATGGGAAGCTGGAAAGATTTCCTCTGGCCCCTCATTGTTACTAACCGAATGGATATGAGAACTGTTGAAGTCGGTATCGCGAACTTCAGTTCGCTTTATTCAACAGACTGGCCCCACCAAATGGCTGCTGCGGTCGTGGTGATGCTTCCGATTGTAATTGTATTTTTCATCGCTCAAAAGTATTTTGTACGTGGAATTACTTTGACTGGAATGAAAGGTTGAATAATTATGAAACCATCGCCTGAAATCAAATTACTTCTACAAACAATAGAGGAGGCGTTTCATAAAAAGTCGTGGCACGGCACAAATCTTCGCGGCTCTATTCGCGGATTGACTGCCAAAGAAGCTGCATGGCGTCCGGCAAAGGATCGCCACAATATATGGGAGATAGTTGTGCATTGTGCTTATTGGAAGTATGCGGTGCGGAGAAGAATCCTCGGAGAGAAGCGGGGATCATTTCCACTTAAGGGCAGCAACTGGTTTAAGCGACCGGACGGAAAGCCGAACGAAGAACTATGGCGGCAGGATGTTGCTCTTCTTGAAGAAACGTCTCCGAGCATCTGACCTCAAGAAAATACCTCGTGGTAGCAAGTACAACAACCGCTTCACGATCTCCGGTATAGCCATGCACGATGTGTACCATGCGGGGCAGATACAGATGATTAAGAGATTGATGAACGGTTGAATTGGTGACACAATTGTATGAATTTAATTTAAAGGAGAAGAAAGAATGAAGGCGCTGATTCCGATAGAAGTAATAGAAAAGAAAATCTTCCTTCTGCGCGGACAGAAAGTCATGTTAGACAAAGACATTGCAGAGTTATACGGTGTTGAAACATATAACTTGAATAAAGCTGTTAAGAGAAACATTGATCGATTTCCTATCGATTTTATGTTTCAACTAACAGAGGAAGAATTTAAAAACTTGATATTCCATTTTGGAATATCAAAATGGGGTGGTACACGGAAACTTCCATATGCTTTCACTGAACAGGGTGTCGCGATGCTCTCTAGTGTACTTCGAAGTAAGAGAGCTGTGCAGGTCAACATCGAAATTATGAGAGCATTTGTAAAGCTAAGAGAACTACTTGCTACTCACAAAGAGCTTGCAAGAAAGCTGGAGGAACTCGAAAAGAAGTATGATTCACAATTTAAAATTGTCTTCGAAGCTATCCACCAGCTTATGCTACCACCGGAAAAACCAAAGCGACAAATTGGTTTTCGGGTTGAAGAACCTAAAGTAAAGTACATTGTTCGAAAAAGGAAACCATAATTATTAACATGTGCGATGCGTATTGTTTTGGGTAGATACAGTCGATTAAGAAGTTAATGAGGATCTGATAGTGTTCACCTTGTTGGGAGATCGAAAGAATATTTCCAATAAAAGCATTGACCATGTTGAGAAATTTTTGTATGTTTTAATTCAAAAGGAGTTTTGAAGAAATCTATGCAACCATACTATAATTTACCTGTAATACAGCGAACGATACAATGCCTCGTAGAGAAGTTTAACGCAGACGAAATGCTCTGGCATTCGTTACAACACACTCGCAAGCTGAGACGGAAAACGCTTAAACAACTCACACCTAAACAGCATCAAGCATTGGATCTGCTGGAGTTCTCAGCGCTGCGTCCTCAGGATGACTACATTGGAGTACCTCTCTATCAAGGTATGTGATGTGCTCTAGTCTACAACTTAAAAGGAAGAAGGTTATAAAGTATCTTGTTTGAGACTTCTGAATTATTCTTAACTGTCATGTTGATCCCGCTCGAAGAGCGGGAGAAACATCTCTTTTTCACTCTGTTTGAGACCCTTCGCTACGCTCAGGGAGACATTTGGGTTAATTTTTCAGAAGTCTCTTGTTTATAAATTGATCATGACAAAACACAAACAACTGACACTTGAAACATTCAAGAAAAAGTTTGCTCACGTTAGAGAGAAGGGTTGGATAGCGTCGAAGAGAAAGGGACCTACAGGAGTCGGGCAGACATTAGAACATTATCTTGGTATGAAGGAGAATAATATTGCCTTTCCTGATCTGGGTACGGTAGAGCTTAAAGCACATCGTATTGGGTCATCATCAATGATTACCCTTTTTACCTTTAACAGAAAAGCCTGGAAGATGAACCCTCTGAAAGCCGTCAAGAAGTACGGCACACGCGATACCAATGGAAGGTTGGGCATGTATTTTACGATGGCACGAACTCCAAATAGTATGGGTTTATTTCTTCATATCGACCAATCAAGCATTTCCGTGAGACATATATCGGGCGAGATTATTGCTGAGTGGCGATTAGAAGCGTTGGCAGAGAGATTCGCAAAGAAAATTCCCGGGCTTGTGCTCGTGAGCGCATTCAGCGAAA
>JACQYX010000150.1 GCA_016207985.1 Ignavibacteriales bacterium
AGAATTTTGTTGAGACCTACGGTGATTTTGCCGTTCGTGGAGGAATAATAGATGTATTTTCTTTTGTCGGTGAAAATCCTATCCGCTTTGAGTTCTGGGGTGATACCGTGGAATCGATCCGTGAGTTTGATGTGCTCTCACAGCGTTCAATTCAGGAATTGAAATCTGCAAGCATCGTCCCTAATCTAACCACGGATGACACGGATGAAACACGGATAAACACAGATTCTTTATTCGATTATCTTAATAAAGATGCAATTGTTATTCTCGATGAGCCGGAAATTATCAAGCGGGAAGTTGATGAGCTTGTAAAAGAAGGGGTAACAAATTTATTTGCTTTCGGAGATATAAACCAACGCACTAGCCAATTCGCTATAATCAATAATTCTAACTTTAGAACTGGCAAATCTGAAATCCCTGCCCGCCGCTTCGCTCTGGCAGGCGGGCAAAATCTGAAATTTATGGTGAGAGAAGGCGAACCATCCGAAATAATTATGGATTTTAATTCTCAGCCTCAGCCCCCTTTCAACGGTAGCGTCAATTTACTTGTCGATTATCTTGCTAAACTTACAAACGATGGTTATAAAATTTTCCTGACAAGTGATACGAAAGAAGAATCAGAGCGACTAAAAGAATTGATCGAAGAGGTCGGAACCTCACCAAAGTTGGATTCTCGATTGATCCGCCTAAGTCGGATTCAGGATTCAAGCACATCAATCCTCTATCCCCTATCATCTATTAATCTGTTTTTTCTAACTGAGACTGTCCACTCCGTCTTCATCTATCAGTCATCAAAAATCGCACTACTCACCGAGCATGAAATTTTCGGTCGTTTTAAACGTCGAGAACTTTCCAAACAACGGCGATTTAAAGGATTTTCGCAGAAGGAGCTGCATCAACTCAAGCGTAGCGATTATGTTGTACATGTAGATCACGGTATTGGAGAGTTTGCGGGCTTGACGAAAATAAAAGTCGGTGGGGCAGAGCAAGAGGTGATGAAGGTTCTCTTTCTGGAAAAGGATACCCTATACGTAAATCTCAACTTCATTAATCGCGTACAGAAATATTCTTCGCAAGAAGGGCACGCCCCGAAGCTGACAAAGTTAGGTGCACCCGATTGGGAGCGGATGAAGTCGAAAGCTAAAAGTCGGATCAAAGATATTGCACGTGATCTCATCACCCTTTATGCAATGAGGAAACAAGAGCAAGGTACCGCATTCTCTCCCGATTCCCATTGGCAGAAAGAGCTTGAAGCATCGTTCATGTACGAAGATACAATAGATCAGGCAACTGCAACACTTGATGTGAAACGAGATATGGAAAACTCATCTCCAATGGATCGGTTGATTTGCGGCGATGTCGGTTTCGGTAAAACTGAAGTTGCTGTGCGTGCCGCATTCAAGGCGGTGATGGATGGAAAACAGGTTGTTGTTCTCGTGCCGACAACAATTCTCGCTCTACAGCATTATAATACATTTCTCGACCGGCTTAATCGTTATACAACAAGAGTCGAGAATATTACACGCTTCAAATCCAAGAGAGATCAGGACCGTATCGTAGAGGAAATGAAGAAAGGTTCTATCGATATCGTAATTGGTACTCATAGATTGTTATCGAAGGATATAGGATTTAAGGATTTAGGATTGCTTATTATTGACGAAGAACATCGGTTTGGCGGTTCGGCGAAGGAGAAATTGCGACAGCTTAAGGCGAGTGTTGATACTTGAGCATTGACTGCAACGCCGATTCCGAGAACTCTTCACTTCTCGCTGATTGGCGCACGGGATCTTTCGCTTATAAACACACCACCTCGCAACCGTATTCCAATAATAACTGAAATCATTCCTGCATCCGATGGCAGGAGAACACAATGGCAGATCATACGAGAAGCGATACTCAAAGAACTTCACCGAGGCGGACAAATTTATTTTGTGCATGACCGCGTCCAGAACATAGATGCAATCGCAGAGCAAGTGAAGTCGCATGTGCCTGAAGCTCGTATACACGTTGCTCACGGACAGATGACAGGTCACCAGCTTGAAAAGACCATGCTCGATTTTCTTGAGAAGAAATATGATGTTCTTGTCTGTACAAAGATAATTGAATCTGGACTTGATATCCCGAATGTCAACACAATAATTGTTAATCGTGCGGATAGATTCGGACTTGCAGAGCTGTATCAATTGCGTGGACGCGTCGGGAGATCGAATATTCAAGCGTATGCGTATCTTCTCGTTCCGCCATTGAGTGTAATGCCGAAGCAGACGTTGCGTCGGTTAACTGCTATTGAGGAGTTTACAGAACTTGGCTCAGGTTTCAGTCTTGCAATGAGAGATTTGGAAATTAGAGGAGCTGGTAATCTCCTCGGTGCCGAGCAATCTGGCTTCATCATGGAGATGGGATTTGAGATGTACGAGAAAATTGTTCGGGAGGCAGTTGATGAGTTGAAGCGGGAGGAATTTAAAGAGTTGATGGAAGATAGAAGATGGAAGATAGAAAATAGAAAGCTTAAATCATCAGTCGCCGGTCTTCAGTCATCAATTGAAACTGTTATTGATGCAGACGTTGAAGCACTAATTCCTGACTTCTATATCGAGTCAG
>JACQYX010000151.1 GCA_016207985.1 Ignavibacteriales bacterium
CCACGGAATAAGACACCGTGCGGCATAATCACTGCCATCCGTCCGTTGCTCTTGAGCGAACGAATCATGTGCTGGACGAACATGAAGTCGGCTTTTCCCTTCTTCGGCATCTTGAAGAGAAAGCGCTCCGTGAACTTCATGCTGTCATCGTTCCAGTTTTGCGAGAAAGGAGGATTGGCAAGAACAATATCGAACGAGCGAAGCTCTCCGCCTTGAACATGTTTTGGGTCAATGAGCGTATCAGCTGGTTCGATCTTCGCATCAAAGATATCATGGAACAACATATTCATCTTACAGAGCGACCACGTAGTGCCGTTCTTTTCCTGTCCGAACAAGCTTACCTTCTTATCCTCACCATATCTCGACTTGACATAGTTCCACGACTGAATCAGGAAACCGCCCGAACCCACGGTGGGATCATAGACTTCATAGCCCGAGTCAGGTTCCATCATAGTCACGAGCAGTCGCACGACTTCGTTCGGCGTGTAGAATTCTCCGCCTTTCTTTCCTGAGCTATCGGCGAAGTATTTGATGAGATACTCGTAGGCGGAACCGAGGAGGTCGGGGAATTCGAGGTCGGCATCCCGCAAGGAAATCTTACTGAAATCCTGGATGAGTGTCTTGAGGTCTTCGTTGGTAATTCGCTTGTTGTTCTTTCCAACCGTTTTGTTAAAGTCGATGGACTTCAGTACGCCTTCGAGCTTATCGAGATTCTTCTCCTCAATGGCTGCGAAGACTTTCGTCAATGTATCGTTGAGGTCTTCGTGCTGATGAATGATGTTGCTCCATCGAGCTTCCGGAGGCAGGAAGAAGGCATATTCGGGGGCGTCTTCTTTTTCAAGAGAAAATTCAATCTGAGGCTCTGCTATACCTCGTGCTTGTAAAACCTTTCTTCTTTTATCCCGTGCTTCATCAAACTTGTCATTGATTCGCTTGAGAAAGAGAACGGCAATGATGTACTCCTTGAACTCGGAGGCATCCATGTTGCCACGAAGATTCTCGCAGGCATTTTCGAGGAAGTCTTCGAGACGAGAAAGTGTTAGTTTAGACTTTGGCATTTCGGGGATATTCAGTATTTCATTTCCAACCGTACCCGAAGCATCATGCCCGTGTTATTTGTAAGAAACGTCAGATCTGATAACATAATAGGTGTTCACTTCGTTTGTTATTTCCCTCATAATCGGGCTTAAGGCAAACAATATTGTTATCGTCATTCTTATCCATACCTCTATGATTTTGTAGGTTGTTAAATTTCACTGTTAGTTTAACAAATAATCTGGAGAATATCAACAATATGTTTCCCTCTCAACTCTCAAGCGATTGGTTAATACAGCGCACTGCTAAATTCCCGCCTGTACTTCAACGTAGTTTCATGCTCTTCTCCCAGGAATTTGAAGATTGCGATGCATGCCTTACGCGAGCCATCGTCGTCATAGTGACGATTACCGCGGATGACATTAATAAATTTTTCTAATGCTTCATCGAACTTTTGTGAGCGAAGATCGGCAATAGCACTAAGATACTTTTGTTTTACCGGGTTTTCATCCAAATCTTCCGACTTCAATTGCAGAATACGCTCAAATGTCTTAAGTGCTTCTGCAATCTCTAAATATTCGGCATCCGAAATATCGGCAACAAGCTTGCCCGCCTTTTCAGGTTCCGAAAATATGATAGCTGATGCCAGCAGAACTTTTGCCTGTTGGTTCTCCGGCTCCGATTTTAGAATCTCCTCCAACAACTTCTTCCCTTCTTCCGTATTGCCTTGCGCAAGAAGATCCGCCGCTTTCTCGATTTCCTTGAGAAATTTACTCGGCAGAACTTGTTCCAGCCATCTTTCTATTTGATACTCCGGTACCGCTCCTACAAATTCGGCTATCGCATTACCATCGACGAATAACTTAACATTTGGAATACTGGATATTTTATATTGCACCGCAACTTCGGGCATCTTTTCGGTGTCGACTTTCGCCAGTATCCATCTACCATCCGCTTTCTCGGCAAGCCTCTCTAGTATTGGACCCAACATTTTACAAGGTGCACACCATTCTGCCCAGAAATCGACAAGCACTGGAACATTAAAACTTTTGTTGATAACCTCAGCAGCAAAATCTTTTACATCATAATGCGATTTCATCATCATAACCTTCTACTGCCAATCCATTAACAAGATCCTTTATACCGGTTCAGCGTGAACAGTGATCCTGCGGAACTCCTTGAATTTGTTATAAAGCTTCGTTTCTAACTCACAAATTATTTGATGAACTTCATCTAAGGTTTTAGTTTTATCGAATTGGCAAGTGAGCGAAAGATTATACTTATCACCGATTTTTATGATGCCGACATCCGGACAATTTAGAACTCTTTTATCCTTCATGACCGATTTACGAACTTCATCCTCGAGGTGGGTAGCGGATTCATCACTGATTTCATTATGCTCTGTATCGAATTCCTCCATGTGAATCGTGACTCTTTCGACAGAATTAATTTTCTTCCGAATCTCTTTTTCAATCTCCGTTGTCAGCTTGTGAGCCTGCACGAACGTTTTCCCTTTACGATGCTCGATATCGAAATCAATTTGATACTTGCCATTGTTATGGTGTACTTCTAAATTATGAGGCACTCGTAATCCTTTGCCAACAACGATCATGCGAACTTTATCGGCAATAGTCTCGTGCTCGCTTTCAATAGGTTCAGCGTGAACAACTACATCGGCACCATGGTGCTTCTCGTGTATTGCTTTTTCAATCCGATCCATGATATTATGTGCGTGTAGAAAAGGAGTTGTTCTCCGGACCGAGACTATTGTATCTACGAATAATTTACCACCAGATGTTCGAAGTCGGATGTTCTGAATCTTTTCCACACCGGAAATATTACCTACGATATTTTTAATGTCTTCATACACACCATCGGGTACGCGATCCATCAGAGCGTCTATTGTTCGCCGTCCAAGTCGGTAACTGACGAATAAAACGAGAAATGCTACCGCAATTGCAGCGAGTGCATCAACCCATGGATATCCAACCGAAACAAAAAACAATCCGGCAATAACAACCAACGACGTCCATATATCACTCGCAAAATGCAGAGCATCGGCTTCGAGCGCCTGGCTGTGGTATTTCTTTGCAACTCTGCTCAACGCCCGTGATCTGCTTACATCGACAACGATAGCAAATGCAATAACTACAAATCCCCATATGTTAGATTCGACATGAGAAGTTCTGGCTATCAAGCGGTGGACAGCTTCCCATATTATCCATGCACAGGTGACGAAGAGTAGAAGCGTTTCAAGGAACGCCGATACATTCTCGACCTTGCCGTGACCGTAATGATGTTTCGCTGTTATTAGAATCGCAGCGAGAACGGAAACTAATGCAACCCTCTTTTTCTCATCGATTTTTTGTTGAAGTTCCATAACTTTTAAATATACGGATTTTCCAGAAATACTTCGGCACTTCAAAGTATAATCAAGTCAGTGAATAACTTATGAGCTATTTATCGTAAGGCAGGATCACATCGTACACATTCGGGTCACTTTGATTCCTCTTACCTCCTCCTACCCATTCCTTCGCTTCAGCTTCGACGCTACGGAATTCTCCGATTCCCGCTCCACCGTGATCATCCTGCGCACCAACAAGTACAGCGTACCGCCATGAATTATCCGGCGTGCCAATCAAATCAAGCGGGATGGAAAACTCAATTAATTTTGTGCTCGAGTTTCCTAACGGATTTTTTTCATCTCCCGATGCAGGTATGTATTCAGCGAGAATTTTTCCGGTATCATTCAATATTCGGAGACCTCCGCCGACATAGATGATATTTTGAAAACGGAAATCATTTATAAAAGTATAAATCGAATTCATACCGGCACGTATGTTTCCATCCTTTTTATCTTTTTCTATCGCTATCGCAGCATACGTCAATTGAAATCCGTATTCCGGATGCCAGCCGGGATTGGAAAGATTCTTGAACTGAAGTTTAAAGTAGATGTTCTTGTCATCGGATAAGACAGTGAAATGAGTAATATCCAAACTTCCGGGTTTTAAATTTGGATTTTGAGGATAGATGTAAGTCCCTGTGCCTTTATCGTCGCCTTCAGGATCGCTAACATCATAAAGAATTTTCGATTGAGGATTTGTTTGCTTGATTTCAGAATTTATAAGAAGCCGATGCGAGGGCGGCTTAAGACATTTTAGATCTGGACTTATAAATGGTTTAGCAAGTTTAAGCTCATCAAAAACTGTATAGTCTTCAAATTCCATTTTACGATTTATCGGTATATTATAAAAAGAAGATGGATGATGTTCATACGAATTATAATAAATAGCATTTGTTGAATCTTTAATTTCCACTCCATCTCGATCGATGACTAAATTAATATGGCCACCTGGCATTAGATGAAACCATGTATCTCTTCCGCTTCCATCCTTATTTCGCCATTCAATTGAAATATTTCTTTCCTCACTTCCAGGGGTTAATGAAATCGAAGATTTCAAATTATCGTTTGATTTCTTAAGAGAAAAAAGGATTGTTGTACTATCATCATTAAGGGCAAAATCAACAGTCGAAATCGAGGATGGAAGGGAAAGGTATAAACGCATCCAGTTCTTTTCACCTGGCAATATACCAAGATAGGAACGGTAAAAATTCCTGATGAACTCAGCCAAGCTCCAAGCTTGTGAGTATGTACCGGATAATCTTGGAATTTCCTCTCCGGTTCGGGGTGCGGCATCAACCAATTCGGCTAAAGTACCAATTGCCCCTTGATCTAAAATTTGATTGACCATATTCTCTGTAACCTCGAATGCCAAATCGGGGTGCAGATATTTAGTTGCTAAATCAATCCACTTCCCCGCTAACCAAGTCCACACTATTCCGTTATGGTAAGCCGCATCCTGAACATAGAATGGTTCATAATGATGAAACGGATGAAAATTTGTATCTTTCTGCGAGAGCGAAGCCACACCGTGCTGGTAAACTAATTCATTCGTTACAGTTTGAAATATTTTCATCTCAATATGATTACCAAAAATTAGATTATCTCGGTTTAAAGCGAATAGCTGGTTTGGCCTTAATTGAGTACTCGGTACACCATCAGATTTTATATGATCAAACAGAAGAGTATCTTTTGTATTAAAAAAATAATCACCAAAGTTTTTTCTTACCCTCTCTCCTAAATTTGATAAATGAATTTGATTAATCGTATCACGAAATAGAAATGCAAAATAAGCCCCGATCCTGAGTTGATCATACCATAACATTTGAATATCATTCGCCCTGTTCCCTCTCGGACTCCATGCGCCATCGGGTCCAACAGCATCCATCCAAGTTTCAGCATCGCCGTGTGTGAGGAAACCGAGTGAATCCATGTGGTATCTTATTGTTCCCTCGATTGAGCGTTTTACAACAGGATACATTGCACGAGCGAAAGTTGTATCGCCTGAATAGTACACAAACTCATTGAGCGCGCTTATAAAACGCGGTGTGCCATCGGCAGTGTTATATGAAATAGAATTTTTCGTAACGAGATTCGGTATGCGTCCGTAGTTTGTACTGTTTGGATTTGTATCCTGCCATGCAGCAAATGATTTGAGAATCTCCTTCGCATCTTTGAAATTACCCGTAACCAGCGTTGCACCGGCGAGCGAGATAAATGAGTCTCTTCCCCAATAATTATCGAACCAAGGCAAGCCCGCG
>JACQYX010000099.1 GCA_016207985.1 Ignavibacteriales bacterium
AATATTCTCTCTCGGAGATTTCCCGCTGTTGAGGTCGTCCTGTATCCTGTTAAGGTACAGGGAGAAGGTGCCGCTGAAGAGATAGCAGATGCAATAAAAGATTTCAACAAATACGGAAATATCGATGTGATGATAGTCGGTAGGGGAGGAGGATCGCTCGAAGATTTGTGGGCATTTAATGAAGAAATTGTCGCTCGTGCAATCTACAATTCCAAAATACCGATCGTGAGTGCAGTGGGGCATGAAATCGATTTCACAATAGCAGATTTTGTCGCGGACTTGCGCGCGCCGACCCCATCTGCCGCTGCGGAGTTGGTTGTGAAGCACCAATCTGAAATTATTGAATATCTACGCAATTTTTGCTATAATATTGAACAGGAAATCAGGAACATAATAACATCTCAGAAAGATCGAATCTCATCTTTGTTTCAAAGTTACTCATTTAATAAACCGTTTGATTTGGTTAGACAACTCACACAAAGAGTCGATGAATTAAGTCGTTATATCGATCATGCTACGATGCATGCTTTTACAATAAATCGGCAGAAATTGGATTCGTTACATAAAAGAATCATCTCGGTTAATCCTGAAACGGTTTTAGAGCGAGGTTATGCGATTGTATATCGTGAAAGTAAAGTAATAGATCGGGCACAAAAATTACATCCTGCTGATGAAATACAGATTAAGTTTCATGATGGTGAAACGCCTGCAAAAGTTCAAGAAGGTAAAAAATGAAAAAAGCAAAAGAGACTATAGGTACATTCGAGCATTCGATGAAACGGCTTGAGGAAATTGTAGAGAAACTTGAAACAGGAAGCGTGTCGTTAGACAATGCGATGGAGTTGTATGAAGAAGGAGTAAAAATATCGAAACAGTGCCTCGATAAGCTGACGCAAGCGGAATTAAAATTGAAACGATTAAGTAAAGATATAGACGGAAATTTTGAGCTGTTCGATGGAAATGAATAATAACGAACGAAATGAATTAGTGAGATATTTACCTAAAATTGATTCTCCAGAGGATCTACGAAAATTATCTATCAACGATCTAAAAGCTCTTTGTGAGGAACTCCGAGAGTTCATCATTGATACAATATCAAAAACTGGGGGACATCTCGGTGCTGGGCTTGGTGCCGTCGAGTTGTCGGTCGCCCTTCATTATGTTTTCAATACACCAGAAGATAAACTCGTTTGGGATGTAGGTCATCAAGCATACCCTCATAAGGTTTTAACGGGACGTAGAGATGTTTTCCATACCATCAGACAGCTTGGAGGTATAAGCGGCTTTCTAAAGCGATCTGAGAGCGAATACGATACATTCGGGGCGGGACATGCAAGCACTGCGATATCGGCTGCCCTTGGTATGGCGGTGGCTCGCGATCTGGCAAAAGAAAAATTTAAAGTAATTGCCATCGTCGGAGATGGTGCAATGACCGGTGGTATGGCATATGAAGCGATGAACAACGCCGGACTCCAAAAACGAAACATGATTGTTGTGCTGAACGATAATAATATGTCTATCGGTCCAAATGTGTGGGCAGTCTCCAAATACTTCACCGAGTTGATAGCCAATCCTTCGTACAATAAATTTAAAGCCAATGTATGGGATCTTACCGGTAAACTCGATAGTCTTGGTGATCGGATCAGAAAGATCGCAGCCAGGGTTGAAGAAGGTATTAAAGTTGTGATCACACCCGGAATGCTTTTTGAAGCGCTCGGTTTTCGTTACTTCGGTCCGCTCAATGGTCACAACATCAACCAATTGGTGAAAATATTCAATGAGATAAAAAACTTACAAGGTCCCATTCTTGTTCATACTATCACCAGAAAAGGAAAAGGTTATAAACCTGCAGAAGAAGATGTTCAAGCTTTGCATGGTGTAACACCTTTCGATAAAGTTACAGGTATCTCACCGAAAAAAGTGACGTCGCTTCGGTCATACACAGAAATATTCGGGCAGGCGGTTACTGAGATCGCTAAACAAAACACTAAAGTCATCGGAATTACTGCCGCGATGCCAGACGGAACCGGTCTGGATATATTACAAAATGAAATTCCTGAACGTTTCATCGATGTAGGAATAGCTGAGCAACATGCAGTAACGTTTGCAGCAGGTTTATCGACACAGGGATATATACCCATCGTCGCTATTTACTCAACATTTCTCCAACGCGCGTTTGATCAAATAGTTCATGACGTCGCTTTACAACATCTGCATGTAGTGTTCTCTCTTGATCGAAGTGGATTAGTAGGCGCAGATGGTCCAACACACCACGGTGTACTCGATATAGCTTATCTCCGTTGTATCTCTGGTATGGTCATTATGTCAGCGAAAGATGAAAATGAACTGCGTGATATGTTGTATACCGCAGTGCAACACGATGGACCGATTGCATTACGCTACCCAAGGGGTAATTGTATCGGTGTTCCATTAAATCCTGTGATGAACCGACTTGAAATCGGCAAAGCAGAATTACTCCGTCAAGGTCGTGACGTAGCGATTCTCGCCCTCGGTAATATGGTCTATCCGGCGATGAAAGCAGCGGAATTATTGACAAAGGACGGAATCGAAGCAGAAGTTATTAATATGCGATTTGTGAAACCGCTCGATGAGGATATAATCGATAGTATATGCAAACGTTTTTTATATATACTTACAGTCGAAGATCATTCTGTACGTGGTGGCTTCGGGAGTGCGGTTCTCGAGTTGTTGGCGAAAAAAGAACTTGGTAATGTCCATATAAAAATTCATGGAATCCCTGATGAGTTCATCGAGCATGGTACGATTCCGGAACTTCATGCCATGTTGAAACTTGATGCACCCGGTATCGCAAGTATTGTAAAAGATTTTTTTAGAAAAGAATTGAAAGAAAAATCATTAAAAACTATTGCATAATTTAATGAGCCCCTCACAAATAAAAAAACTCCGCTTCGGTGTAATCGGACTTGGCTGGGTATCGCAGATATTTCATCTTCCGATACTTAAAGCATTAGATGATGTCGAAGTTGTTGCAGTATGCGATAAAGATAAATCGCGTGCGAAAATGATAGCCGAGCGCTTCGGAATTACAAAAATTTACACCGATTACCAACAAATGCTCTCAAAAGAAGAATTGGATGCTGTGGATATATGTTCCAGCACCGACACTCATTTACCTATTGCAATATCGTCGTTACAAGCCGGTAAAGATGTCTTTGTGGAGAAACCGATTGCGCGGCATTATGACGAAGCCGTTCAGATCTCTGAAGCGGCAAAGCAGTATAAACGAAAGTTGATGGTCGGTATGAACAACCGATTTCGTCCTGATACAATGATACTTAAGAGTTTCATCGAGAAAGGGGAAATAGGGAAAATATTTTATGTGAAAGCGGGCTGGCTGAAGAAGTTATCGAGCGACAACAAGTGGATGACCCAAAAGGAAAAAGCCGGTGGTGGTGTTTTTCTCGACCTTGGTATCGTTATGCTCGATTTAATTCTTTGGTTGTTAGGATTTCCACCTGTTCAACGAGTGAACGCAAAAATGTACATGCAGAAAACAAAAAGTGTTGAAGATTCATGCGTCGTTTTTGCTGAGATGAAATATGGTATTTCCTTGATGATGGAGACGAGCTGGTCATTCCCTTGCGCCCAAGATTTTTTCTATTGTGATTTATTCGGTTCTGAGGGAAGCGCGATGATCAATCCACTTCGCATAAATAAACAGCTTCACGGAAATCTTGTCAACGTTAGTCCGGTTAAAATTGAATCACCGTTGCATCTTTTTAAGAAAAGTTATGAAAATGAATTGAAACACTTCGTCGGAGCTGCCAGGGGACTTCATACCATCATCTCCACCGGTGAAGAAGCCGTTCAGCGTATGAAAGTGGTTGAAGCAATCTATCAATCTGCTGCAAAAGGTAAAGAGATAATTATAAAATGAAAAATGCACCGGTCATCGGTCTTCTGACCGACTTCGGGACGTCCGATTCTTATGTTGCATCGATGAAAGGCGTAATTCTATCTATCGCTCCTCATGCATCAATAGTAGATATTTCCCATGAAATCGCTCCACAAAATATTGATCAAGCTGCATATGTTTTATGGAGTTCATACCGATTTTTCCCCAAAAAAACTATTTTCATTTGCGTTATTGACCCAGATGTCGGTACCTCACGTCAGATTCTCGGAGTGAAAAATAATGAATATATTTTTATCGCACCTGATAATGGAGTGCTGAAGTACGTATTAGGTTTTATTAAGAAGCCAAAAATAATCAAACTAGGTAAATCGAAGTATTTCTTGAATAACGTCAGCGATACATTCCATGGGCGTGATATTTTTGCTCCGGTTGCCGGATATTTGGCAAGCGGTTTACCAATTGAAAAACTTGGTCCAAGTGCAAGACCAATAACTAGAGCAGAATCTTTTATCAAACTTCCGAACAAATCAAATAAAAGGTGTGAAGGAAAAATAATTAATATCGACCGCTTCGGCAATCTCATCACGAATATATTTGTTGGAACGGAACAGCTACCTTCTGCCGAGCTTCTCATAGGTAAATCGAGGATAAAGGAATATTCAAATACCTATTCAAACGCTCTGTCCGGCAAACCGTTTATAATCACTGGCAGTTCGGGCTTACTTGAAGTCTCGGCTAAGAATGACAATGCTGCAAAGCTCTTACATGCTGATGGAAATTCACGTGTACAACTCTTGATAAAATAATTCAGTGAGTACAAAAAAAAATACCGATGAAATGTACATGTCTCAATGTCTAACTCTTGCAGAGCAAGGTGCAGGGAATGTGAGTCCGAATCCCATGGTTGGTGCGATCATCATCAAAGACGGTAAGATAATTTATCGCGGTTATCATAAACGTTTTGGTGATTCTCACGCTGAAGTCAACGCTATACGATCTGTAAAATCATCGGTGAGGGGAGCAACTTTGTATGTGAATTTAGAACCATGCAGCTATTACGGCAAAACGCCACCGTGTACCGATTTGATTATCTCAAGTGGTATCTCGAAGGTGATAATCGGTATGATCGATCCCAATCCACTCGTTTCAGGAAAAGGTATCGCACAACTAAAGAGAGCGGGTATTAAAGTTCTTGTTGGAATATCCGAAGATGATTGTAGAAAACTGAATGAAGCGTTCATCAAATATATTACTAAGGGAGTCCCTTTCGTTACTTTAAAAATTGCTCAAACAATTGATGGTAAAATTGCCGACACGTCGGAAAGATCCAAATGGATATCAAATCCGTTATCGAGAAAGATAGTACATGAGTTGCGCTCGCGAGTTGATGCAGTGATTGTTGGTGCCGATACTATCAATAAAGATAATCCTCAGCTTACTACTCATGGCTTAAATAGGAGGAATCCTTTACGGGTAATTCTTGACGGTGGTTTCCGAGTAAATCTTAATTCTAAAATATTTTCACAGAGAAAAAAAGGAAAAACTTTAATATTTATTTCAGAGAGATCCTCTCAGCGAAAAGAACAAAAGAAAAAAATACTCATTTCAAAAGGTGTCGAAGTTGTCGAAGTAAAGAGTCGAGGGGATCACATGATATCGATTGATACCATACTTAAAATCCTTGGATTAAAAGGAATATCATCTGTTTTGGTTGAAGGGGGATCTTCGGTGTTTAGTGCTTTCCTCCAAAGTAACATGGTTGATAAACTGCTTGTATTTATTGCTCCGAAAATTCTTGGTCAAGGTCTTTCTCCATTTGAACAGTTGACAAATAGAAATATTACTAAGTGTGTTCAATTGAACAATGTCGTTGCCACGCTTTTAGATGGAGATGTACTTCTCGAAGGATATTTTAAAAAGTAAAAGGTTAGATATGTTCACTGGAATAATTGAAGAAATTGGAACGATTGCGAAGCTTGTTAAGAATGAGGGAGATCTCAGAATATTCGTAACAGCACCGAGATCGATAAAGGAGTTAAATATCAATGATAGTGTTGCGATTAACGGAGTTTGCCAAACGGTTATATCGAAACGGAGAAGGGTGGACATTTAGTCCAAGGTCATGTAGATTGTATCGGACAAATCTCGGATATCAAAGAGAGAAATAATAGCTGGATATTCAGTATAGTTTTTCCGGAAGCTTTTTCTAAGTACATTGTATCAGTCGGTTCGATAGCCGTTGATGGTGTAAGCTTAACAATTGCACGACTAGAGAAAAATAGAATGGATATATCTATCATTCCTCATACGATGGAAAACACGATTTTTAAATTATATAAACAAAACAATTACGTCAATCTGGAATTCGACATTATCGGTAAATATGTTGAAGGATTGATTAATAAAAAATCGGGTGATGTTATCACACTGAATGAGCAAAGTCTCCGTAAATTAGGTTTCTGATTTTTATGGCAAGAAAATTATATTATAAAATTCTTGATGATAATTATAACCGAATCACTGACAAACAATGGGACGATATTCTTCGATTACAACATTGGTACAATTCGGAATTTATTTGGACGGCAGGGAAATTAGGATTCAGGATGTATGCAGTTTTTCCAAACACAAATTTCGCATTGGATGATGTCTCTGATATCGAGCATGTAATTAGAAATCGGAAAAAAGAATTGCAAAAGAGTGGACTTAACGAAAATGAAACAATCCAGCAGCTTAAATCGGAAGGATTAATCATAGCCCAAAAGGGTGGTTACTGTGATAACTGTATTGCTATTAAACCAAAACAAATCAGAATTCATCAAGGCAATGTAATTATTCCAATCGTTGACGAAATGAAACAGAAAGTTACTTTGGAGATGATTAATAATCGTCATGTCTTCGCAATAGTTGATCCTGCCAAATATGATCATCATCCACGTTTCTCAAATATAGTTTCAGATTTCAATGAAATGAAATTAGATGAACGTCAGAGCATTCTGAAGGATTGGAATTGGTTGGGATATGAAAATAATTATGATCAGCATGGTGATGACATCAAGGGTTGTGATCTCAACAAGAAGGTCGTTAAATTTGAGATTTTGCTCGACGAAAGCTATTCTTGAAAATATTTTAAATTTTTCTTATCTTAAAGTACATTTAAATTCACTTATTTTTTGAGGGATATATGTTTAGTGTTCTCGTTCTTATTGAAATTATTGTTAGTGTATTACTAATGATTGTTATTTTGATGCAATCAAGCAAAGGAGGCGGTTTAGCAGGATCTTTCGGCGGCAGCTCTGTAGGTACCGTGTTCGGTGTGAGACGAACAGCTGATTTTCTTAGCCGAGCTACAACCATCCTCGCTACCATATTTATTGTTTTATGTATGATAACCAACATATTTTTCCTACCGGGGAAGAAAACAACGAACGAGAGTATTATTCAAAGAGGCGGAACTCCCACTGCAACTCCACGACCGTTGCCACCACAAAGTCAGCCAGCAACGACTCAACCGACACCAGGGAATTAGGATTTCGTTTCGCAGTTTCTTTTTTACTGAATGCGCCCATGGCTCAATTGGTAGAGCAGCTGACTCTTAATCTGCGGGTTCCAGGTTCGAGTCCTGGTGGGCGCACGGATTATACTCCTTCCATAAATTTAGTATCATCGATTTAATCTTAACTGTTTAACATAATTAATTTTAATTTAAATGATTACCGTCTCAAGATTCAAGCATAAGAATAAAGTTGCAATTGTTACTGGTAGTGGAAGACGCTTAGGTCGAGCGATTGCGATTGCTCTAGCTGAAAACGGATTTGATGTTGTCGTTAATTATTATGAATCTAAATCAGGGGTAAATCAGACTATAAAGCAAATTAAAGCGATAGGGAGGAGGGCTTTTGCAGTAAAAGCCGATATATCAAATAAAAGTCAAGTGCAGCATGTAGTAAATATTACGTTAAAACAATTCGGACGGATCGATTTGTTAGTTAACAATTCATCCATTTTTATTGAAAGTCCATTAACTAAAACATCGGAAAAAAATTGGGATACTACAATCGACATTAATCTAAAGGGGACATTCCTTTGTTCACAAGCAGTTGCACCGATAATGCTCAAGCAAAAAAGTGGTCGAATAATAAACATCGTATCACTTGGTGGATTGCAGGCATGGACTCAACATTTGCCATATAGCGTATCGAAAGCCGGTGTAATAATGTTGACAAAGATTTTGGCAAAAACTTTAGCACCCCACATTCAGGTAAATGCTATTGCTCCGGGGACAATTCAATTTGAAAAAGAAGAAGATCTCAAACTGAAACATCTACACAAGGATATGATACCACTTAAAAAATATGGAGAACCATCAGATATTACTGATATGATTGTATATCTTGCTACTAAAGCAGGATATATAACCGGACAGGTATTCCATATCGATGGTGGCAGATCAATCCAATGAAAAAATCAAATAAAATTATGAAGAAAAACAATCCGGTCAAAGCATATAAAAACATTGAGTTCCTAATTAGTCCGCAGGCACGTACTGTTCGGATACTATCTGAATTTTTAGAACCACTCTCGAGGTTTCAGCGCGAAGGAATCCAAGATACGATCGTTATCTTCGGTTCAGCAAGAATACTCCCTCGAAAAAATGCAAAGAAAAGACTTGAAGATATTCAAAAATTACTTTTTAAAACAAGATATAAATCAAAGAAGCTAAAACAAAAACTTGAAGAAGCAAAAATTGATTTTGAGATATCGAGATATTACGATGATGCCCTTAGACTCAGTTCTCTCTTGACTAAGTGGTCTCGCTCGCTAGATAAGGATAGCCACTTGGTAATCTGCTCGGGTGGCGGTCCTGGTATCATGGAAGCCGCCAATAAGGGAGCAATCAAAGCAGGGGGGAAGTCGATTGGGCTGAATATCAGTTTACCCCATGAACAAGGGCAAAATCCATATATTTCAAAAAATCTCGGATTTGAGTTTCATTACTTTTTTATGCGAAAGTTGTGGTTCGTGGATCTAGCGAAAGCTATGATAATGTTTCCGGGTGGATTCGGAACAATGGATGAATTATGGGAAGTTCTAACATTAATCCAAACGAAAAAAGTTATAAAACCACTTCCTATCATTTTATACGGAAGTGACTATTGGAAGCAAGTAATTAATTTCCCAGCTATGGTGAAGCATCATACAATTTCTATAAATGATTTAAAACTATAGTTATTAGTTTTTAGTTCTTTGTTTTAGTTTAATTGTTACTGGTTATAGTTTAATTGTTTATCAATTTAAACTAAAACTACTAACTATAAAACCAAAACCAAAAACTAACAACAAATAACTAGAAAAAACTTGCAAAAAGAAAAATTGTGCATTATATTTAAAAAGGGGATGACATGGTTTCGACGGGGATGAGGATGGTCAGAACAGCATCTCGTGCTCTCCGAGTTGCACGTTAATAAAGCGGAAAACAATAAGTGCAGATTACAACTACGCACTGGCTGCTTAATTAAAGCAACCCATCCTTCATGATTATGCCCGGTGGATCATGAAAGGGTGTCGCCCTAATCGGGATAGTTTCATAATTTGCTCAGGATTATGAGGTGAAATCAAACTGAGATAGCTTGTGATAACTGAGTTTGCTCCGGAAGTCATAAGCAAAATCTTTTGAGCAGACTATTGATGTAGAAGTTCTGGTGGTCTTCTCTTCGGACCGGGGTTCGATTCCCCGCATCTCCACAAACGAGCCGTCTCTATGGCGGCTTTTGTTTTTAATAAAATATTGATTTTAAACTATGGAAGAGAATCAGACTAATAAGATTCATTTTATAAAAATGACTGGTGCTGGTAATGATTTCGTCTTGATTGACAACCGGTCGGTGAATTATTCGTTCGATTGGACTAAACTTGCTCCAAAGATATGCGATAGGCGATTTGGTGTTGGAGCAGATGGTTTGATTATTCTTGGAAGGAGTGATAAAGCTGATTTTAAAATGGACTATTTTAATTCTGACGGTAGTTTTGGTGGAATGTGCGGTAACGGCGGACGTTGTTCAGCTCTGTTTTTTATGGATATTGTGAATTCCAACAGTGTGAAATTTGAAGCTTTAGATTTTATTTATGCTGCTGAAGCAATCGCTGATAATAAAATAAAACTAAAGATGAAAAAACCTAACTCGTTACGATTGAATGTAGAAATAACTCTAATGAATGAAAAGGTTATAGCTCATTTTATTGATACTGGTGCACCAAATACTGTTTTATTCTTAGATGAGCTTCCAAACATAATTAAGTCAGAAATTAATGAAAACGGTATTAAAAGGATTGGCTCGTTAATCAGACACCATGATAAATTTGCTCCTGAGGGAACAAATGTCAATTTTATTGAAGTCATTGATGCATATAACATAATTATTCGAACATATGAACGTGGAGTAGAAGCTGAAACTTATGCTTGCGGTACTGGTGCTATTGCTTCATCAGTCATAGCTTCAATCGTTAAGAATATAGATGATATTGTCAACGTCAAGACAAGGAGCGGTGAAACACTAACAGTACGATTTGATAAAGAAGGTGTTAATATCAAAAATGTTGAATTGGTAGGGAGTGCTAAAGAGATATTTGAGGGTGATTATTACATAAGATAATAATGACTAATAATACATCTTATGTAAAGTAATATTTCTGTTTTTTAATGTACTTTATAAAACTTCTACCTTACCTTTCAATGTATCATTATATCTTTTTTCTAAATCGAACACATCAAGATTGATGAGATTTTTAATCTGAAATTTTTTCTGACAGACATTTCCTAAAACCTTAAAACAGATTTTAAATTGGTTTGATATTGACTCAATTGAACTAACACTACTGGGATCAGCACTTACAATTATACGTGATTGATCCTCTCCAAATAAATAAAAGTCTTTTCTCATGTCTGTGTCTATGCCAATCTGGATGCCTAATTGTTTACCTTTGTCAAAAGCATATATTGAACACTCAGCTAATGCCATTGCAAGTCCTCCTTCACTTACATCATGCGCTGAATTAATTAAACCTTGATTAATCATTTTTAAACAAGCAGTTTGAAGATTTTTTTCAATCTTTAGATCCAAACTTGGTGAATCTCCACAAACTTTATTATGATGTATCTTAAGATATTCAGAGCCACCTATATGCCCAAGTGTTTCACCAAGTATTATTATTAAATCATCATCGTTTTTAAAATCCGCAGAGACGACTTTCGAAACATCATTTATTTCGCCAATCATTCCGATTACAGGGGTTGGATATATTGCTCCCTCAGGATTCTCATTATAAAAGCTGACGTTGCCACCTGTGACAGGTGTTCCTAATTCACGGCAGGCATCAGCAATTCCTCGAACTGATTCTTTAAATTGCCAGAATATCTCCGGCTTGTACGGATTTCCAAAGTTCAAACAGTTTGTTATAGCAAGTGGTTTCGCACCAACACAAACAACGTTTCTTGCAGATTCAGCTACTGCGATTTTTGAACCTTCATAGGGATTTAAATAAACATAACTCGGATTACAATCAGTTTTCATCGCTAATGCTTTATTAGTGCCTTTTAAACGAACGACTGCTGCATCCCCAACTATTTGAACCATCGTGTTTGTACGAACCATTGTATCGTATTGTGTATATACCCAATTGCGCGAGCATATATTCGGAGAACTTAAAAGCTGAAGAAGACATTCATTGTAATCCTTAGGTTCAGGAAGTGAATTAAAATCAAAATGTCTGATTTTTTGAATGTACTCTGGTTCTGTTGCCTCACGATAGTAAACCGGAGCACCACCACCGAGCACAAGACTTTCGGCTGGTACATCAGCAACTTTTTTGCTTTGATAGGAAACTTTTACCTTTTCATCATCTGTCACAGTCCCAATTGCTCGACAATTCAGCTCCCATTTATCGAATATTTTTTTAAGGGCTTCTTGATTTTCAGGTGTAGTTACAACGAGCATTCTCTCCTGAGATTCTGAAAGCATGATTTCGTAAGCCGTCATATTTTTTTCCCGCACTGGAACTTGATCAAGGTTAATGACCATTCCACTTTTCCCTCGTGCACTCATTTCAGACGTTGAACAAGTAATTCCAGCCGCACCCATATCTTGTATTCCAACTATAAGACCAGCTTTGATTGCTTCAAGTGTTGCCTCAAGTAATAATTTTTCGGTGAATGGATCGCCGACTTGCACAGAGGGACGTTTGTTTTCAGATTCTTCAGAAATTTCTTCCGAAGCAAACGTAGCTCCGTGAATTCCGTCTCTACCGGTCGATGAACCAACAATCATGACGATGTTACCTTCACATTTTGCAGATGCTCGTGCAACTTCTGAATGTTTTACGATACCGACCGACATTGCATT
>JACQYX010000152.1 GCA_016207985.1 Ignavibacteriales bacterium
AGAAGGTTGCTCGTGCTATTGACAAAGCGCGGAAATCTCAAGTACCTCTTGTTATCGTCTCTTCCAGCGGTGGTGCACGAATGATGGAAGCTGCCTATTCGCTCATGCAGTTAGCAAAAACGAGTGCAAAACTCGCCCAGCTTTCAGACGAAGGTGTACCGTATATATCGGTATTGACCGATCCTACAACAGGGGGAGTTACCGCAAGTTTTGCAATGCTCGGAGATGTTAATCTTGCTGAGCCCGGTGCTCTAATCGGTTTTGCTGGACCTCGTGTAATCCGACAAACTATTGGCAGAGACCTGCCGCAAGGTTTCCAGCGTGCTGAGTTTCAGCAAGAGCATGGTTTCGTTGATGTTGTTATCCATCGTAAAGATATGAAGGATACGATTACAAAATTGTTGAGATTGATGTGGGAATGATATCCGCTTCAGGAGAATATTTCGAAGCATCGATATCTTTTACATGGTTGAACCAGAGTCTATTTTTATCGTATACAGGTCGTAAAGGATAAGAAAATTATCACTCAAACGGACAAATGGTATTGAATAAATAATTCTTAATTGATAAATGGAAATTTTTACGTGGTTTCAGCGTGGGGGTATAGTGATGTACCCCATTTTATTATGTTCACTTGCCGGGGTGTATATCATCATCGAGAGATGGCTGATGATTAAAAAAGCAAATCCGCCGGCAAGTGCATTTCAAATAAAACTTCGGAAAATGCTTGAAGGTAAAAATCTTCAGCTTGCCCAGGAAATGTGCATCCAGGAGAAAGCTCCTATAGGTCGGATCGTCGGAGCTGGTTTAGAGAAAATTCATCACGGATCGATGCGCGTTCGTCAAGCGATGGAAGATCAGGGTCGTGAGGAAATAACACTCCTCGAGCGCCATCTCGGAATACTTGCAACTATCGCAGGCATCGCACCCATGTTAGGATTCCTCGGAACGGTTACGGGACTCGATGGTGCATTCCAATCTGTCGCCTCGGCAGCCGGTCAGCCGTCACCCGCCGACCTTGCCGATGGTATCTGGGAAGCATTAATTACTACAGTGTTCGGTCTCGTTGTAGGGATCCCCGTGGCGATGGCATATAATTATTTAGTAAACAAAGTCCAGGTTGTAGCATCTGCATCTGAAAGAATTGCACGCGATACATTGGATGCTATCGAAGAAATTATCTACGGCGGCACTCAACAGCTCAATAGCAACGATACGATAAAATTAAGACGTGAGGATGATCGACTATGAATTTTCGACCCGTCCATCGATCACGATATCTTGAATCGTTCAACTTCTCTTCCTTAACTGATGTTGTAATGCAGCTTCTCATATTCTTTTTATTGACATTTTCTTTCGCCAATACACGCGGCATGAATGTTACTCTACCAAAAACTGCAGTCGGACAGCCGCCTCAAAGGAAAACTATATCGGTTTCCATCCAAAAGGATAAAAATCTTTTTGTGAATAATGAGGCTGTTACAAAGAATCAGCTTGCCGCTAAACTTACCGCATTGATCAAAGTCGATATCGACCAGCAGATTGTGATAAGAGCCGATAAAGACTTAACACTTCAAGATGTTGTTGAGATACTCGATATCGCAAAAGGTGTAGGTGCAACAAAGCTTTTCATTGCAACTGAAGCTGCGAAAGAGGTCAAGTGATCGACACAACGGCATATACAGATGAAAAAAGAATTCGGGCAACCGCCGCTGCTAGTAGTCTGTTCCTGCATATCATCATTGCGATTATTGTTTCATTAACAATCATATGGCAACCGAAGCAGCTTGAGCCGATCGAGCTTGATTGGGCGGGCAGCAGTGGTGCACCCAACCAAAGTATCACTCAATCTGAAAATGAGCCAAATCGTGCGCTCGAATCGGCGCAGAGTAGGGGAGCTGCAGAGAAATCAAAAATAGATATCCCGGAAGTTAAAAGCCCTTCGGAGGAAATCATTCCATCTGCTAAGAAGGAAAAACCTAAAACAACCGCTGGACGCAATCGAGAACGCACGAAATCCGAGGGCTCGACTACTACTCGGCACCGCCGGGCTAAAGATGGTTTAGCGGGTGGTGCAGGTAAATCGACAGGTTATTCTATCGAGTGGTCGGGCGCCGGTTCCAGAAGATTATTAAGCGGTAGAATTCCTCGTTACCCTGAAGGCACGAACAAAGAGCTGCCTGTGACGCTACAATTTTCCGTATTGCCCGATGGCTCAGTGACGGGTATTATACCACTCTATCGCAGCGACGAATTATTAGAACGAGAAGCAATCTCTGCTCTCCAGACTTGGCGATTTGATCCACTGCCGCCGCAGTTCGAGCAGAAATCCCAGAACGGAAAAATCACTTTTAAATTTGTCTTACAAAAGGAGTAATTTTATCTATGACAACAAAACGATATTATTCACTGATTTCGATTCTATTTTTGTCTTTATCGTTTATCATTCCTTCAATATCTCAAGATATTAAACGAATACAGCCTGAGTGGTGGTTTGGCGGGGCGCTTGGTATTAATTTCAATTTTCACAGCAGTAATTTTAATACACTCAATTCGACAGCGCCTCTTCCTGTTTCGTTTACCGATGGATCAGGCATCTGTTTGTATTTCGCTCCGATGATCGAATATAGACCTCACCCGGTTTGGGGTGGTATGTTCGCATTTGGATTCGATGGAAGGAGGGGCACATTTGATGATGTCCGGGACACAAGTACGACATATTTACTCTCGACTTCAATGAATTATTTAAGTCTTGAGCCAAGCGTACGCATATCCCCGTTTGAATTTCCACTTTATTTCTTTGCTGGTCCCCGTTTGAGTTTTAATGTCGCAAAATCGTTCACTCTTAAAAGAACGTCTCAGCCGGATACGGAAGGGGATTTCATAAATACAAGAGGGACAACCATCGGTGGACAAATTGGTGCAGGGTATGAGTTCGCTTTGACAAATCCCGAAAAAGAATGGCAGATCAACGCTTCACCGTTCTTGTCGCTCAACTTTGGTCAAGGGCCACGCTCCGATGTGGATTGGTCATTGACAACTCTCCGCGCTGGTATTGCGGTTAAATTTGGCAATACTACAGAGATCATATCGAAAGTTATGAGGGAAGTACAGTTCTCGATTCGCGCCCCAAGGATAATTCCGATGGAAAGAAAAGTTCAGGAAACATTTCCGATGAGGAATTATATCTTTTTCGATCAGGGGACAGATGAAATTCCAGACCGATATGTATCATTGATGCCGGAACAAGCTTCGGCATTCAAAGAAGAACAGCTACTGCAACCTCAACCCAAAGATTTAACGGGACGCTCACGACGACAAATGATGGTTTATCACAATGCACTTAACATTTTAGGAGATCGAATGCGTCGATATCCTAATACAAACGTCACACTTATTGGATCATCGGAAAAAGGCACGGCTGAAAGTGAAGAATTAGCGATGACGGTAAAGAGATATCTGATGCACAGATTCTTTATCGAAGAAGAAAGGATCGTCACCAAGGGAAACGTCAAACCACCCATTCCGTCAGTTTTGCCGGGTGCAACACGAGAACTCGATCTTGTTGTTCCCGAAGATCGACGTGTCGAGATTTCAAGCTCATCGCCTGAGTTACTGGAACCGGTTCAAATTATCTCCTTACAAGAAGATCCACTCGATAGCGATGTCCTATTTAATGTTCAAAATGCTGATGAGTATTTTGCGTCTTGGTTCGTCATTTTAACAGATGAAAATGGGAAGGTAACTCGTTTTGGTCCGTACACTTCACGGCAAGAAAGAATTCCCGGTAAAATAATTCTCGGCGAGAAAATGAAAGGTCAATACAAGGTCGAGCTTGAAGGACAGACAAGCGATGGTCAGATCGTTAAAAAAGAGGATTCAATGAAACTCATACGATCCGATGAACCAGAAGAGGCGCCGGGATTCAGATTCAGTATCTTATTCGAATTTGATCAATCGAAGACAGTAGCAACGTATGAGCGTTTTCTCACACAAACAGTCGTTCCGCTTATCCCCGATGGTGGAAGTGTCATCATCCACGGACATACGGATATTGTTGGGGAAGAAAGTCATAACCTTAGATTGTCGCAGGATCGTGCCCATGAAACGATGAATGTCATCGAGCAAGCTCTGATGAAATCAGGGAAGACACGAGTGAAATTCGATACATATGGATTCGGCGAAGACGTCCGTCGTGCACCGTTCAACAACGAGCTTCCGGAAGAACGCTTTTATAATCGAACAGTGATCATAGATATTGTTCCGGAGTAATTAATTCTCGAGATTCCTTATGCAACGAACGGAACGAATAAATATTATCATCTGTACAATCTGCCTGATGTGGTCGGTTGCCCGCTCACAGGTTCCGCAAATCGACCAGACTATCCAGCAGGATAATCTGTCAAAGGCGGGACGTTGGCTTGATACAAAAGGATATCATGCGGCACGTCAGGAGTTGGATCAGTTTTATCCTCGGTTGTCGACTATCGAAGAGAAGCGTAATGTTTTGATTGTTCTTCTTCAATGTGCATTTGAAGATCAAGAGTATGAGAATGCATATCAATGGTCTGGTGATTTTCTTCAGGCTTATCCGAATGATGGTGAGCTGAACACTGTACTTTTTATCCACGGTGTGAGTGCATTTCAAACCGAGCGGTCGGAAAAAGCGATATCAATTTTTAATAGATATCTTACTGAAAACGAAGATCATCCAATGCGTGGGGCTGGATTTTTCTGGCGTGCGATGTGCAAGCTCGAGAAAGGCGACTGGCAATCGGCAGAAGCAGATTTACAATATTGTTATAAAGATTCTGCGGCAAGCAGTTACCACGATATTGTTTTAATGGGTTGGGCACTCTCACTTGAGCGACGGGGTGAATATCTGAAAGCGATCGAGCTGCTGGAACAGTTCTTGCAAAAATATTCTAACA
>JACQYX010000237.1:0-1265 GCA_016207985.1 Ignavibacteriales bacterium
AAAAATAAGTTTGAAATATCTCTCGTGAACCTTCTTAAAATCCAACTACTCATCCATGTGGCGGCTACCAACAAGGGTGCTTTCAATCAATTCGCATTTTGTAGCGAGTTCTTAAGTTCAATTGTAAATTTATTAATAATTGATGATAAATTATGCAAACTGCCGAAAATCAATACGCTTACTTTCAAGATCTTGAAAGATCGACAAAATCGGGATTAATTGCTTACATGTATCTTCTTGTTTCAGGACTAACGATTGCAGTTGTGGGTATTGACTCGACTTTCAGGTTTATTATGAATATTAAGCTCTGTGAAGCTCTATTTTTAACATTACTGACAATTAATATAATTCAATTACTGATAAGGGGAATTAATAAAATTCACTGGCTTGGAGATGTACATTTATGGCTCGATGGAACTTTCTTCAAATTCCTTCACAAATCAAACGAGATCATACTTAGAGAGCTTCTCGTTCTTCTTGAACCGAGCGAACGGTCCGTACTCGATAAACTCGGGATCAAAGAACGTAGCGCCATCGCCCGTTCAATATTTTCTCACCTCGCTGAAGATCAATCGATCTTCGAAAGTTTACTGAAGCGTGGAATATTCCGTTCATGGATTTGGTATTGGATAATGATTTATGGAGTATTTGTTTTTGTCCTTCTCACATTAACTTCGTTATCGAAATCTTTGTTCGATCCGACTATTTACTCAAAAGCCTTTTTCATATCGATCAGTGTAGTCGCTTTTTTACATCTGTTAATAAGTCTTTCATTGGGATACAATTTAATTTTCGTAACAAAGCGTATCATCCGGGAAATGACGGGTTTATATGACACAGAAATCGTTAGTTTGCTAAGGAATCATGTTAAATAAACATAATATTTCGGAGGTTGACGACCGTAATATCCCGCGATAATCCTCTCATACATTCGCTTTGAATGTATTCCTTTGTGTAATCTTTTCTCATTGTTATTAATTCATGTTATTCCAGAATTACATGAATTTTATCTTGACATAATCCCAGCGAAATTGTACATTATATCTCAAATTGTACCTTTCTTATTGTTGTAATGCCACTAAACGTTCAGAATAAAGAATACGTAACGATAGAGGAAGAATCACAGCATCCGCCGATTCTTCATCAACCAAAAAAGGAATACTCTCCTATGAGATATTTCTTAATGGGATTTTTTATCGTTATCGTTGTTACATCGGCGGTATTTTTAATTTATTTATTATCTTTAAATATTCAGCAAGGTCCCC
>JACQYX010000237.1:1338-4069 GCA_016207985.1 Ignavibacteriales bacterium
ACACTACAGAAGTCGGTGAGGGTACAACTCAAGTTGAGAAACCACCGACTGAGGCGAAGCCTCCTGCTATCTCGGAGGTTCCCATTGTGCAACAACCTGCAGTAAAGTTTACTCCTGGATTATACACGGTCTACATAGGCTCATATATTATCGAGCTACCTGCGAGCGAAGAGGTTGGTCGCTGGAATGAAGCAGGTTTTAGCGCTGCGGTCATTCACGCCAATAATCATTTCCGTGTCGCTTTGGGTAATTATGTTTCCGTCGAAGCGGCTCAGAAATTCGCCGATCAAATGTGGGAAGCGTTTGAGTATGGTTATTGGATTGGGAAAGTCGAGTAACCGTTCACGTACTAAATAGGTTCTTCATAAAATTCAATCCTTCTCTCAAGGTTTCATGTTTGCTCCATAGCCGTAGATTACATCTTGCCCAGTTAGGATCTTCAGTATGTTTTTATTTAGACGACTTTTTATCCTTATGCCGAAATTTTCAACGAATTCGCAGTGAACGAGAAAATCATTTATTACCTTTACCACTTTAAATTTGATTTCATCAAGGAATTATTTATTTTCTCTGAAATGAATTTTTCTTGAATCTCCATTATTTAAGGTAACCAGACATGTTCTCCCGCCGACATTTTTTTAAAGTTCTCACAGCCAGCGGCATCGGCTCTATCGTACTACCCACATTATGGTCACAGATATTCTCTCAAGAAAAAACGGTTGAGAAACCCGCTACGAATATAAAGGATACATTCAAGCATTCAAGGAATGCAGACTCGATGCCCGGAAAGTTGCCGGGCAAAGTTGTGCAGGTATATCACGACAAATGTATCGCTAAAAATATAATCAATACTACTGTTGCGGGTGAAATGGTAAAAGCAGGAATGCTCAATCTTACCAGTGCAAAGGACATCTCTGACGCCTGGCGGATGTTCGTTTCTCCGAAAGATGTCATCGGATTAAAAGTTAATCCGGTCGCAGGTGCAACCTTATCGACAAGCATCGAGTTAACAAAGGTAATAATTCAGCAATTAGAAGCCGCCGGGATACCGAAGAAGAATATAATCATTTGGGACAGACGGGAGTTTGAGCTTCACGAAGTTGGATTTACCGAAAATAATTTCCCCGGCATAAAAATCATCGGCACTGAACGTAAAGATAAAAAAGGTTCATTTGTGGATAAGAAAGGCAAACTATACAGCGAAGAGATGATTGATAAAGACTGGTACTACTGGGCAGATGTTGAAGAGAAGTATGATGCAGAGACGTTGCCGTACATGATAAATGAAGGTAAGTATTCGTACTATTCAAAAATTGTAACGCAGCAGGTCGATAAGATTATCAACATACCCATTTTGAAGAATGCGGGTCCCACTGTTACACTTTGCTTGAAAAATCTCGCTTACGGTGCTGTTTCCAACACAGGACGATTGCATAAACAACTCTGGGCAGAAACATGTGCAGAGGTGTGTGCTTTCCCTCCACTTCGTGATAAAGTCGTTTTGAATATTGTAGATGGAATAAAAGGCTGTTACGACGGCGGTCCTGGTGCAAACCCGGAGTTTTTCACAGAGTATAAAACAGTATTGGTTGGGACAGATCCTGTGGCAGTAGATCGTGTTGGTTACGAAATCGTTCTCAACAAACGGTTGGCAGAGAAAGTTCAAAAGGAGGAATCGCCAAAGGGACGAAAATTTCTGGAACTGGCAGAAAAGCTTCAATTGGGCATTGCCGATTTAAGCAAAATCGATTTGAAAAAAATCGAGTTAACATAATTCAATACCGATAGTCAGATGATTGTTGATTGTAAAGTTACTACTCTCCTCTTTTTCTTTTTTATATGATCGATACTCTCATGCTTTGGGCAAGAATCCATACCGCATATAAAACAAGCTGAGATATCGGACGGAAAGATTACAAGATTTGAGCAATACGAAGGCAATTCACTCTGGGGATACATTGACGGCGGTGCCGATATTTACTTTGAATACGGATTTAATAAAGTTTCCGTTCAGGAAATCTTATGGAGAAATCATCATTTCAAAATCGACATATATGAAATGAACACGCCGGAAGGAGCTTTCGGTATTTATTCAGTCTCGCATAATAAATGCATTACGTCTGACACACTTGCGCAGTTCAGTTGCATCAATCCTCACCAGTTACAATTCGTAATGGGTAAGTATTACATATCGATCATCAACGACAATGGTACGGTAGAAGAACAAATATTAAGCTCCGAACTCTCGAAGTTATTGCTCCGAAAGATTAAGCGAAACGACATTGAGCTTCCCGACATTTTTCTCACGATAACTTACTTACAACACCGAAATCGATTAAAGTTTCTCATGGGAAGGTTGGGAATTCAGAATGGATTCCCCGGATGGGAAGAAATATTAGACAGCATAAAGGATTACTCATGTTATATTCTTCCGATTGATATGAAAAACGGAAGCATACTCACTGCTCAAATTCAATTATCAAGAGAGGCCGATAAGAATAGTATTTGTCGCAAACTGCAAATCCCCTTAGAGGAAGGAAAATCATCATTCACAAGAACAACGGGTGGAATTACCAAATCGGTTCGGCTGCTCTCTCCGTTGAAACTGCTTTATTTCGAATCCAATCTCCCATCAGAAGAAATAAAGCGATACAAGGATATTTACGAAACGGTCAGGTAATTCGAACGAACGGAACAGAGTAATCGTACGGATCTTTATCCGTGAATTTGA
>JACQYX010000238.1 GCA_016207985.1 Ignavibacteriales bacterium
ATTGCTGACCTTGTGCATATTCTGGGATTTCGGCAATATTAAATGAAACATTCGCATTAGGCACAGCATTGCCACTGGTGTCGAGGACGGTTACAATAAACGGATTAGATAAAGTTGTACCAATATCTTGTATTTGGTTGTTACCGACGGTTCGTTCGATGATTGCCGCAGCACCTGCATAGGCAGTTGCAGTAAACACAACGAGATTATCCGGATTGTCCATCAAAGAAACGGTTACTGAATATCTACCTACTTTATCTCCGAGTCTCAACGTTGTCGATGCCAGTCCATTCAGGTTGGTTTGTATAATTGTATCGCTCAGCACTTGTCCAGTTGCACTGATAGGTGATTCAGTGATACTAAAATTGATATATTCACCTGCAAGTGGAACGCCATCAGAATCTTTTATTGCAACAATAAATGGCTGGAGTATCGTATTAATTGGTTGAGTTTGATTGTTACCCGAATATATCGCAAGCATCCCCACCGATTGTCTTAATGAACCTATCGGGTGCAATGAATCTGTAAAAGTGAAACGCCCGAAAGACGAGAGACCTTGTTTTGCTATACTCCTTGTAGAGGTATCATTAATTCCCCGCTGAATTTTCCACGTCTTACCACTATCAACCGACCTCCAGAGAAGCAGCTTTGTCGGATCATGTCCGTTAAGCTCATTATCAGAATATTTTAAAATTATATTTGCACTGAGATTGCCATTGATAGTTGGGTTGATGTCGTAATATCTCAAAACGGATTCATGACCGTTTGCTATTTGGGGTGTACCCGAGGTTCGGGTTGTAACAATCCTACCAGAGGCAATACCCGACCAAATAATAGTTGCACCAATATTACCGAAGTCTGACGATGGAGTTGTACCATCCAATTCAACTTCCTTCTGGATACTTCCAATTAAGTAGCCCTCTTCGAATAATCTTCCCCCAAGTTTGAGAATCGAACCGGTTTCTATTTGCAAGACTACATCTTGTCTAATCGTTATGTTACTTTTAGCTAGAAAATCCCCACCAACAGTACTTTTTATCCCCGAACCAGTTAACATTAAATCATTGTACTGAATCGCTTGGATTGTTTGGTTCGATCCAAAATAATCGAATATTCCATTGATTGAATCTCGAAGTCCGTCAACACGATCCTTAACTCTAAACGCGCCGGAATTATTAATTCTGCCTGAATTAAATAAATCTTGTGCTAAACAATTTTCAGGCACATATAAGAGTGCCGACAGAAATAAAAACCAAAGGAACTTAAAATTGTTTTTCAATTTTTCTTTCCGACCAATTCGCATATTATTTTTCCCGTTCATAACACGACCTTTCGGGTAAAAATAAAATTATAACTGGTTTCAATTTTCATGCATTTATAAAAAAATTATTTCTCATAAATGAATATCCGTATACTAGAATAGTCATGAAAAGAGATGCCGAGCCAGCATATCTTTCATAACAATAATAAGTACTTGGGAACATAGATAGCCATTGCGGCGCAATGTATCTATGCAGCCGTTTATTCGGATCCCTGGGATGAAAGGAGAAAAATTCCCAGGAATCTCTACGGTTCCCTATTCTGTTTACAGATATCACTTCACGTTTCATTCATATGATAAATCTCTTTCGCATCATTTTAATACCAGCGATAATGAATCACTCTGTATTTATAGTGCGAATAATTCGTGACATAAAATATTCCGCAACATAGGAACTATCGAAACGACCTATGTTCCTAGATCGTTACAGAAGCCATTATTATCTGAATAAACATTAATTATCCTTCACCACATAAAAGGATACCAGTAAAAGGAACATCCCTTTATGTTGGTAGAAGAAATCCATCTTCCGGCTAACATACTTGGCAGTTGATAATACGGATCATGTCGTTCCGATTGAATCGCGAACGTATCACGATATGTTTTTCAAAAATCATCAACGCCGATGAGAGATAATCATCTCAAGCCGGTTGAGTACAGAAAATAAATCCTATTTCTATTTCTAATACTTAGAAGTCTCGATCTCCTTATATAATTCTAATCGATGCTTTGTTAATTACCGATCTGGACAGTACCGTCGTTATTGATTGTGCCAGCATTAGTTAAATCAAGGTCAACCTGTAATGTACCGGTGTTCTGAATGTTTGCTGTGACACCCGCGTTGATGTTCAGATTCGCCGTTGTTCGAACTAAGCTACCTGCTAAAATGTTTTTAGGTGCATCATTCACGAACAAAAGATTCTCATATGTACCAGCCGCAATCGTCTGTGAAGCTGCATCACCTGTTGTACCGTTGTACTCAACTGTACCATCGCTGAACACTATACCGTTGTTCAAACCGGCAAATTGCATAGTTGCATTTGCATTTGTCTTTGTTCCACTCAGCGTCAGACCGTAGGTTCTCATATTCGTAGTAAGAGACGGTGAATTCAAGAAATTACCGTTCACAGTAATATCACCCAATGCCGTCTTGATACTGCTTGCGGTTCCAGCCATTGTCAAGTTACCATAGGTTACACCGAGACCACCACCAGCGACATTCTGATTACCACCGTCATATGTCCACGTGGATGTCACAGCAAGATTGACTGTTCCGGTTTGAGATGTGAAGCTGCCCGCGAAGGTTGCTGTACCTGTCCCCGTGAGTGAAATTGTACCTGCATTGCCGACGTTCGCATTCATATCGAGATTTGCACCAGCACCGGCTGTGACAGTTCCAGAGTTGATGTCAAGATCGTCATCGAATCTCATTCCACCTGTTCCTGCTGTGATAATTCCGGTGTTGTGCGATAACGTGTTCGAAAAAGTTACTAATCCAGCACCACCGGTGATGTTACCATTATTGATAGCTGCATTCGTAAATGTCATGGTACCACCATTTACTGCGGCGGTGATTGTACCATCGTTACCGCTTAAAGTACTGATCGTCAACGCTCCTGAGCCATTGACAAGATTAGCCGTTGCCGCTAAAGCAGAGATTGTGTTTATACTGCTTACACCCGACCCTAAGGTCACTGTCCTTCCCGCCGTAATATCTGCAATGGTTGCATAAGTACCAGACGTATTAACAGTCAGATCATTATCTACGGTCAGATCACCGCCGACATGTGTCATCGTTCCTGCAACTACCGCCCCCTGCAAACTCTTTGTAGCCGCATTTAATAGATTCAGATTTGTATAGCTCGCGTCTATGATCGTCTGTCCGCCTGCGTTCGCACGATAATTCACAGTGCTGCCAGCCCCATTCGCTACTAATGTTCCAGTCGTCCGACTTGCCGAACCATCGAGATTTAATGACTGCCCGTTGATATCATAAGAGGCTGTTCCACCAGCGGTATATGCAGTTGTAGTAGTGACTTCCACATTTTGTGTTTTTGTGCCGGTGCCTTGTGAATTCAACGTACCGAAAGTCAGACCGCCATTGCCGGCTGTTCCGATGCTCTGGTTTGTACCAGTGAGATTGACAGTACCTCCGATAGTCTTCGCTTCAGCATTGTTTATACTCCCTTTGATATTATATGTTCCAGAACCGGAGTAGCTGCTGCCGGCTTGAATGTTCATATTTTGACCAAAGGTTATTCCGACGATTGTTAGAAGAATGGCGATTGTTAAAAAAACAGATTTAAACATTGTGTTGCTCCTTTCATTATTGTTTTTCTTAATTAATATATTTTTTTAAGCCCTTGCTCAAGGGACGATACTTTATTAACCGACGACTTGAAAATATTAATTTCAAGGTGGTCTGGATTGAATCATCATCATAATACTTTCCTTTCATATTGTTTTTTTAATAGATTTTTTTTAATTATGGTCCTATGTTAATAATTCCATTATTGTCGAGGTTGCCGTTGTTAGTAAAGCTGCCATTGACTTGAAGCACTTGTGCCGCCGCTAAAGTAACAGAAGATCCTGTGCTTATTGTAAGATCGCCCAATGCAATCACCGCAGCATTGATATTTTTCTGTCCAACATTCGAAAATAGTAGATTGTTATATGTTCCAGATGTGAAATTGTTATATGATTGAATTTTAATGATTTGATTTCCCCCTCCCGTATAACCAACCGTACCACCTGTGATATTAACATTATCACTTACCGATGGAAACGACTCTTCTGTATTAAGTGTACCATTCGAAATATTTAAATCAGAAGAAACGCTCAAAGAATTGCTAGTAAGTATCGTCACTGTCAGTCCAGCGTTATTCAAAGTAAATGAATTGCAAAATGCAGCAACATTAACTTCAACTGTATACGCACCATCAAGATTGATATCGTGGATTGAGGTGGGAACTCCGTCTGGATTCCAATTTAAATCATCTCCCCAGCTTGTTGTTCCAGCCCCTCCATCCCACGTCTTCAGATTCGATGTCATTTGTTCACCAATCTGAAAGTCACCAAATCCTGTCAAACCTGTCGCTTCAGTGCTTATGGACGTTCTCGTTCCTACAGTGGGTTGAGTCCACACCCCATCATTAAATCTTGAAACAATAAATACATTTGGATTTGCACTTCCGTCCAGATCAGTTGAGACGAAATTGAATACTGCATTGTAATTGGTAAATACTATCCCGTTGCCGATCAGCGACCAATATCTGTTTACGCTCTTTGATGGATCAATGCCGGAATTGGTGATATCTGAATGATCTGCCTCTGTTGTACTAACTGTCAGATCACCAGCGGTTGAGACACTTCCGAAAGATATTGAAACAGGTGCATAAATACTGACACCACCAATTTCAAAATCTTTGCTAGTAACTCCACTATTTATATATTTCCGCAGATTGCCAAATACATGACCGCTTGTTCTTGCAACTGAACCACTCGAACTGATATAGACGTCGTTACTACCAGTAGTTATAATACCATTAGTTAATGTAAGAATGCCGTTAATTGTAGGGCTGGTTGTGATTGTAAGTCCCGAAGAATTATTTAAAACCATATTATTGAAAGCTGTTGCCGAAGCCCCAGATATAGTTTGGTTAGAAGACCCATTGAATGAAACAGTTGCCGAACCAGAAGTAAATATTCCATTATTTAACCAATCCCCACCTACAGATGCATCTAAATTATTTGCATCCAGTGTTGAACCGATTGTCAGGTCGTTCAGAACGGTAATAGGACTTGTTTGGAGTATCGCAGTTGGGCTGTTCGTACTGTTAACATCAAGATTAAAAATAGAGACGGTACTATAAATACCAATCGTTTGATTTGCCGGTGTTGAGGCATCACCAATTTGTATGGTTCCACCAGTGACATTAGAAGTTCCAGCCAGA
>JACQYX010000168.1 GCA_016207985.1 Ignavibacteriales bacterium
AGCTCTTTTATGAGCGAACAACATCAGGACTACACCACACGAAACAGATGCATCGGCGATGTTAAAAACGGGCCAACGGTTCATATGATAACCAAAAATGTTGATGTTAAAGAAGTCGGCATCGATGAAATCTACAACCTTCCCGAAGAATAATGGTCCTTCATTGAAGATTACACCATAAAAAACTCTATCGATGAGATTACCGACTGCGCCACCAAGAATCATTGCCAATGAAATCCTGAATAGGAGGTTCTCATCGCGCGCTTTATAGAGATATATCAATATGCCTATACTTGCGAGGATAGAGAAGATAGAAAAGAACAGTTTCCCGCCGATATCAATACCAAAAGCCATCCCCGGATTTTCGATGTAAGTCAACCTTAGAAAATCTCCGAATATCGGAATTGTTGTACCGAGCGATAAGCCGTCAATTTTAATATTGAGTGCTGAAATTGATATCCCTTTTATGAGCAACTTTAAGATTTGATCAGAAAGAATAATCGCGAGACTAAGGTAAAGTATTCGCACAGAGTGTTTCCAAATAATTGAGAGTTATTTATGTGTGTGTAGTTTACACTGCAAGCATTGAGAAGCATGAGGAACAGCTTCGAGTCGTTCTTTTTCGATCAACTTCCCGCAAGTTGTGCACCGTCCATAATCCCCTTTTTCAATTCGTACCAGAGCATCTTCTAAGTAATTTAAAAACTTACCTTCCCTTGAAGCGAACAAAAACGTTTTTTCTCGCTCCATCGCATCGGTGCCCTGTTCCATGTGTGTTGAATATGTAGAGTTCTCGGTTGCATACTCACCGGTAGTTGCATCCATCATAGTATCGCGGAGTGTCTCGAGCTCTTCGAGTATCTCTTTTTTCTTTTCAAGGATAATCGATTTGAAGTAAGCAAGCTCTTCTTTTGAGTACCGCATTTTCATCGATGGTTTCGGAGCTTCTTGTTTTACGGCTTTCGGGCGAGCCATTGGTTTTGGTTTTCTCGAAACAGTACGACGCTTTTTAGACTTTTCTCTTAATAATTTTAAAGTTTTCTCGGCTATACCCGAATTTTTTTTCGTTTTTGCCATGTTATTCGTTCCCCTTCTAATTAATATACTAAATTTTTATCTTTAAACCCGCTCAATTGCTATCTCACACAGTTCACCATTAATCTCCTGCTCGACACCGGGCGCGGAAACATTAATTGATTCTCCAAACTCAACCGCCAAGGTTTCGTTCTTCACGTACGAATTTAGCGATCCAAGCGCTTTCGATATCTTCTCATTTGTTTTATAACGAATTCGGATTCTATCTGTGATATTAAATCCCGCATCCTTCCTCATATTCTGTATCCGATTTACAAACTCACGGGCATATCCTTCATTGATGAGGTCATCGGTTAACTCGGTATCGAGTGCAACTGTGATCGTATTATCCGATTCAACGATCCATCCTTTGATATCTTCGTGCAATATCTCAACATCTTCCCGTGCGATGAGAGTTCCTTTTCCTTCGATCTGAAGAGAGATACTGCCGTTTGTTTCGAGCATTTTTATTTCACTCGGCGTAAAATTTCTGATAGCAGCAGCGATCGGCTGCACGGCTTTACCATACTTTGGACCAATTGATTTGAAGTTAGGCTTAACGGTTTTATGTACAATTTCGGAATCATCGCTCACGTATTCGATCGCTTTCACATTTATTTCATCGAGGATTATATCTTTCGTCTGCTGGATTGCTTTGCGTTCGTTATCATTCGAGATCGGCAGGATGATCCTCTTCAAAGGCTGCCGCACTTTAAGATTCGATTTATTCCGGATCGCTCTTACAAGTGAAACAATACGCTGTGCTTTATCCATACGCGATTCCAAATCATGATCGATCGCATGTTCTTCAACCGCGGGTATCGATGAAAGATGAATCGATTCTACATTCTCTCGTTTAGTTACGGAATTGAGATTTGAAAAAATCTTCTCGGCAAGAAAAGGTGCAAATGGTGCCATCAATTTCGAGATAACGATCAGACACTCGTACAGTGTTTGATAGGCAGCAAGCTTATCGGTGCCTAATTCATCTTTCCAGAAGCGCCTGCGATTTCGTCTCACGTACCAATTCGAAAGCTGATCGATGGTGAAATCGCTTACTGCTCGTGCAGCTTTCGTAACATCATATCCATTCATCGCCTCATCGTACGTCTTGATGAGCGAATTAAGAGACGAGACGATCCAGCGGTCGATTTCTGATCGCTCGTGCAACGGAACAGACGGTTCAGCATAATTGAACTTATCGATATTAGCATACAAACTGAAAAAGGCGTAAGTGTTCAGCAATGTCCCAAAAAATTTTCGTTGTGCTTCGATCAATCCATCTTCATCAAACAATGTTGGACGCCAAGGCGGACTCGTTGCGACAAGGTACCATCGAGTTGTATCTGCACCGTACTTTTCAATCACCATGAAAGGATCTACGGTATTCCCTTTCGACTTCGACATTTTTTGACCTTCCTTGTCGAGGATCAATTCATTAACGAGGATGTTCTTATACGCGGGCCGATTGAATAAAAAAGTGCTGATCGAATGGAGCGAATAAAACCAACCTCGAGTTTGATCGACACCTTCGCAGATGAAATCAGCAGGATGCTGCTCACCGGTATCTATCAATTGTTTATTCTCGAATGGATAATGCCACTGGGCGAAAGGCATCGCACCGGAATCGAACCAGACGTCGATCAATTCAGGTGTACGCTGCATATCACCACCGCAAGAACAACTAAAGGTAACTTCGTCGACATGAGGTTTGTGCAAGTCGATAGGTTTCTGAATTCCTTTACCCTTCTTGAACTCTTCTATACTGCCGATACACTTTTGTTTGCCGCATTTCTCACAAATCCAGATTGGAAGAGGAGTACCCCAAAAACGATCTCTTGAAAGCGACCAATCTTTATTTTCTTCCAACCAGTTCCCGAAACGACCTTCACCGACTTCCGGCGGGTACCAATTTATGGTTTTATTCAATTCAACCATTCGTTGTGCATACTTCGTTGTGGCGATATACCACGACTCGCGAGCATAATAAAGCAATGGTGTTTTACACCGCCAGCAGTGAGGATAACTATGAGTGATCATCTCTTTCTTATAAAGGATGCGACGTTCTTTTAGATTAAGGATGATCTCCGGATCAGCATCTTTAACAAATTTGTTTGGGAAATCTGTGACCTCTGGACCAAATTCACCGCTCGTGCTGACCGGATGAATTGCAGGTAATCCATATTTACGGGAAATCTGATAATCATCTTCACCGTATGCAGGCGCGATGTGAACGATACCTGAGCCATCCTCAGTCGTTACGAAATCACCCTCAATCACGTACCATGCTTTTTCCGAGACTTGATGATAATTGAAAAGCCGTTCATACCCCTTTCCCGTGAGCAGCTTCCCTTTATATCGCTCAACGATCTGATATTCACCATCGAGCACACCCAAGCGAGCTTCGGCAAGAATTAATTTCTCACCTTTATGCTCAACCTTGACGTAATCGACTTCAGGATGAACAGCCAG
>JACQYX010000169.1 GCA_016207985.1 Ignavibacteriales bacterium
CGAACCCATACTACCGCCGATGAAGCTGAAATCCATTACGCCGATAACGATTTCCATACCGTTAATTTTCCCCGTTCCTGTTCTTACTGCATCGTTCAATCCCGTTTTTCGAATAGAATCTTTAACACGTTCTCTATATCCTTTGGTATCCTCGAAATCGAGTGGATCCGTTGACCGCATCTTGCGATCCATTTCCTTAAACGTTCCTTCATCTAAAAGGATCTTGAGATACTCATTGCTGCCAATCCGGAAATGGTAATTACATTTTACGCATGCGTAGAATTGCTGCTCGAGCTGTTTACGGTGGATGATTTCACTACAGCCACCGCACTTCGTCCACATGCCATCAGGAATATCCTTCCGCTGGATATCCGTCGTGATGCTCGCCTTCGACCGTCGGAACCATGCCATTATATTTTTACCTTCCGATGTTGCGACTTTACAAGAGTATAAAAATCTTTCACGTATAAAGGTTCTAAAGTTTCTAAATCGTTTACTACATTATCTACAAGCTTACGTTCTCCAAGCAGTGCAACAGCAACGGCACTGCAAATACGTAAATCCTGTGGTGGAACAATATACCGAGATGATTGTTCCAATTCAACTTTTTGGAGATATTCTTGAAATTTTACGGCACCATCCCCCATAATGATAAACTTTTCCTCTCTTTTTATAAGATTTATGCATTCATGAACCGTTAGGGAACAGGGAGGGATAACCTCCTCATGCTTATTACCATTAATCAGATAGACCGCGGCATAAACTTCGTCTCTTCGTGCATCGATCATTGGAAACACCATATCACCTGCTTGTGCTGCACCTTGTCGATAAGCGTGCTCAGCTAACGCTTCCAACGTAGGAACAGCTACTACTGGCTTCGTACATGAAAAAGCGAGTCCTTTGGCAACACTCAATCCAATTCGTAATCCTGTGAATGAACCCGGTCCAATGGATATTGCAATACCATCAAGTGTGCCAATACTGGTCTGTGTTCTATGGAAGCATTCATCTATTATAGAGATCAATCGTTCTGAATGCAAGTGCGGTGCTTGAACAGAACGTTCCACCAACACATTAGCATTATCGACAATCGCCGAAGCACATATATCAGTAGCCGTCTCAATGCCGAGAATTCTCATGCGGAAGTTTCCTCTATCATGATCTCACGAATATTTTCTGATGCACCTAACTTCATAAATACGTCAAATCTTCTTGGTGGAAGGAATTCCCGCACACGGTCTGCCCATTCAATCAAACACACTCCATCGTCATAAGTGTATTCATCAAAACCGATCTCTTGAAGCTCCAACGATGTTTTCATTCTATAAAAATCGAAATGAAATATTTTTATCTCCGTCCCTTGATATTCGTTGACAATAGTAAACGTTGGACTGGCAACATGCTCTCTAACGCCCAATCCTTTGCAGACTCCCTTGATGAAGCGAGTTTTGCCGGTGCCGAGATCCCCGAATAATGCGACAACCGCACCTGCCGATATATTCTTCGAGAATGCTTCCCCTGCATCGATTGTTTCCATTTCCGAATTTGTTATCAGGGATTGCGTCATTGTTTGGGCTTTAGTTTCACTACAGGTAAAATCATCTCTTCCATTGAGATACCGCCATGCTGGAAACTGTCTTTGTACTTGTTTAGATACTGATGATAATCCGTTGGATAAACGAAATAGTAATCTTCTTTCGCAACTATATAATTGATTGTCGAACCGCGCTTCGGTAACTTGTAATCGGATGGATTTTTAACGAAGATCGCATAACGCTCATCGACCTTAAGATTTCTGCCAAACTTGTACCTCAGATTGGTTGAAGCTTCCCGATCACCAATAACCTTTGCTCCCCGCAGGCTGCGAATACTACCATGATCCGTAGTAAGAATTATCGAGACATTCTTCTGTCGTGAAAGTGTCTGCAGCATCGATAGAAGAGACGAATGCTGAAACCATGCCGAAGTGAGTGAACGATAAGCCGATTCATCCGGTGCAATCTCTTTGATGAGCTGAGAATCCGACCGCCCATGTGCAAGCATATCGACAAAATTGACCACAATAGAAGTTAATCGGTTTTTCGTATAGGAATTAATATTTTGCTCAATACTTCGACCGAATTCAGCATCTAATATTTTCACATACTTCGAATCGGGCTTTAATTGTATCTTCCGACGCTCCAGCAGATTATCTAAAAACTGGTGTTCATACCTGTTGCGACTGTTATCGTCATCCTCCCACTGTTCCCAGATCTCAGGGAAACGCACCTCCAGCTCGTGCGGCCATGCTCCACTGAAGATTGCGTTTCGAGAATACGGTGTTGCAGTCGGAAGAAGTGAATAATAATACTCTCTGGTTATATCGTAGTATTCACGCAGTACAGATTCCATTCCCATCCACTGGTCTAAGCGGAGGCAATCGATCACAAAAAAGAAAACCGATTTATTTGTGTCGCGTAATTCCGGAATCAAATACCGCTCGACTACATCTATTGAAAGAGTGGGCCGTTTTTGTTGCTCCAGCCAATTTCTATAATTTCGTTCTATATACTTGGAGAATTCTACATTACATTCTCTCGTCTGGTCGAACAAAGTTTGTTTCAATCCGAGCCCTGGATGCTGATCTAACTCAATCGACCAGTCAACAAGTTTTGCGTATATCTCGGTCCAGTCGCTCCATCCAAGCTGGTCTTGGAGAGCAAGTGAAATCTCGTCCGCCATCATCTCATCGAGGAAAACTAAATCGAACGGCTTCCTTGTTACCAACTCGAGTGCATCTTCACCGTTGGTAGCCGTTTCAACTGAATATCCTTTTTGGGAAAGTAATAAGATATGCGAGCGTAGAAGCTCAATTTCATCATCGACCCATAGAATTCGACCTTTTGACATAGGGTTCGTGTTCACAAAATCACCTCATTATAAAATAAACAAATGAATATAGAGAATCAATAAAAACAATAGAAAATCAATTCAGGACGACATGCTGAGAACCGAATCAAATCGATATATGTATATCGAGTCCGGCTTCGTTGGTAGTAGTTCCAAAAATTCTGGAGCCGGCAGCATCGGGGGCAGTTCTTGTATAACGATAAAATAGTGCCGCAGTAACACGAGTGCTTAGAACATATCGAATACGCGGCTCCATAAGTGTGCGGGTACTACCATCTTGCGGCTGACCTTCTTGATTTATCGAGAGCTCATCGGGGAAATACTGACGGCGAGAGTTCTTTGTAATGGAATATGTGAAACTAATATCGATATCATTTGAGAGATTCAATCCAAAGAGTGGAAGAGAAAATCCACGACGTGAATATTGAAATGTCAAGGAGATTTCCTGTGCCAGTGTTGAAACAATGTTCGGTTTTGTTGAAGTCAAGTTTAGATCGTACGAGCTTGATGAATTGTATTTGAAATTACCCGACATGTTGCCTTTAAACAATTGTTTGAAAGTCATTCCAATACCGGCTAATGGACTAAATGCATAATTTACTTTTTCCGCATCGGTTCGTTGACCTCCGCCCGTTACGCTTCGGAAATCACGACGGAAATTTGAGCTATAACTATGCTCTAGAGATAATCGATCGAATACCGATGTCAATCCAACGAGCTTTTCAATCCCATCCCTACTGTACTGCCATCCTACTTTCCAATTAATGTCGATGCTTGCACGTGTCCATAACGGACGATTAGTTCGGAGTGTAATATTATTGCCCTGAGAATACTGATCGGTAAACTGTCCACCTGCCGCCCGAACGCCTCGGTTGACTTTCCAACCAAGAAAAGGAAAGCTCGACTTCGGAGTAAATTGCAATGTGCCGTGTGGATCATTGATCAGACCGAGCTGGTAGAGTCGTGAAGGTCCATAATCGACACGAGACCCTTGAAATGGTAATCGTCCCCAGAAATTTCTAAATCCATTGGCACCTAAAACACCCCCGTGCCCTGCGCGATTAGTTTGAGAATAAGTAATCGAGATATTTTCGTAATCAAGGAACGGAACTTTTATCATATACTTACTCACAAGCTTTAATTGTGATAATAATTTCTCAGTATTGCTCGGTCCCGATGGAGCTTGCTCCGGCTCGACTTTTTGTTTAGTAGTATCGATTGCTGCTTGTGGTTTATCTTTATTAGGTTTATCTTTTTGATCGGGAGGTTTCTGACTCTTGGGCGGTTCAACTTTAGTTGTAAACCAGGGATCGGTTAAAGACTTCAGCCGGAATGAGAGGGAAAACGACATATTATTATCGAAGCCGGCACTTTTCCCAAGATCACCTTTCTGGAAATTGTTTTGCCAGCCATAATTGACTGAATAACCTGCAGAGAAGTCGAAGTACTTCGGGATATCGAGAATGTTCGGGATCTTCGGCTTTGTATTAAGACTGAACTTCTGGCTATACCTGCTGTCTCGACCTCCCCAGAGGAGATTTTTCAAAATGGTTAAGAAATCCCGACCGACTGAATCGTTATCGAGCGGAAGAAGATTTTTATCGACAGACGCTCCGTAGTCTCCAGAGATGTTCGCTATACCGCCTTCTGTAAATTTCCAACCGAAGCCGAACGATTTTGCACCTCCAAAATTGCGAGAGTCTCTGATTGTACTGCTCTTTGCACGAGGAATTTCCGTTGAGCGAGACCTTTGACCGCTGATGTTTGCAGAAATATTGGTGATAGGAACATAATAGAACTTCCATTCTTTATAATCATTCAAAAAGAATATCCCATTAAATAGCTTCTTAAATGGTTGAATATAATAACTTGACGGCAAAGTAACACCATAACCAATCCTCGTACTCCATTGCCAGCTTTTTCTTGAAACGAAACTGGGATCTCGATCCTTGGTCGTGTTATAATTAAATCCCAATGTCAGTTTGCTGAAAGTATCTCGAATGTACCACGCCTGTACCGGTGTTACGACGCGGAAATTAGAGACGGAGTATGAATCCCTAACTTGTAATGTTTGAGACTGCGTGATAACATTTTTGGTTGCGTCCGGTGTGGCTGCCCGACTGGCTGCTTCAGTTACTACAATATCTGTGTTTGGCAAATACTTCGGTTTTATAAGATTCTCAGAGTGAGAATATGCAATGGGAATCGAAGTCCCTTGCCACTCGTTGGGGAAAAATTTATCCAACGCTACACTCGCACTGGTTGCCCAGTTAATTTTCGTCGTCTTATCACCAAACCGCTGATCAAGTCCGTGGAATGAGGGATCGGTTTGCGAATAGTTAAACGATACTTGCCCAAAATCTGCAAGCTTAACTTGTGTATCGAAGCGAAAGGCAAGCCCTGGGGAATTATCGACATCGACAAGGCGAAGCTCATTCACCCAAATCTGACCGTAAAGAACTTCTTCGCTATTGTTTTTTATTCCGACTGAGATCTCACGAATT